>JAOASF010000050.1 GCA_025210175.1 Crocinitomicaceae bacterium
GATGCCATGCATTTTGCCGAAGAACTTTCAGGTAGATATAGAGACGATCGTCCGGCCTTGGGAGCCATGTCAATGGCAGATCCTAGTCACATGTCGTGCGTCGGTAACGATTACGGATACGACCATATTTTTGCTCGACAAATAGAGGCTCTTGGACGAAAAGGGGATGTTCTACTGGCCCTTTCCACTTCCGGAAATTCAAAAAACATCCTTCTGGCAATTGCGGCTGCTAAGAAAAAAGGAATGAAAGTTATTGGTCTGACAGGTAAAACCGGTGGAGAAATGGCCGATATTTGCGACATTGAAATCAGAGCTCCAAGGAGTGAATATGCCGATCGAGCACAGGAAATTCACATCAAAGTGATTCACAGCTTAATCGACCATGTAGAGAAAAACATATTTTAATCAATTTAATAACTAGAAAAATGAGTATTGCACAACTCTTCGAAACAGGCGAACAAGCAAGCCAAAAAGGACATTTTCGCAACTTGGTTTTGCTTGCAAAATCGGACGGCGTAATGGCAGACGAAGAAAAAGCGCTTTTAGATAGAATTGCACGTCGACTTTCTTTGACACCTGAACAAGTAAAAGAAATCTGTGACAATTCAGACAACTTCCAATCCTTCCCTCCTGCCAACCGCGAAGAGCGCTATGAGCGTTTCATTCAGTTGATTCAAATGGTGTGTGTTGATGGAAAAGTTGAAGCAAACGAGCGCAAATTGGCCATTCGTCTAGGTGTTTCTTTGGGCTTCGACGAAGTAGGTATCGAAGATAAGTTTCAAATCATCGCCGACTTATTGTTGAAAGGACACGGTCGCGAAGATGTTTTGGAAAAAGTATTGTAAGAAACGTCCAGAACAAAATACAAATGCTCCTTCGGGGGCATTTTTTTTGTCTTTATTGTCGAACCTTCAGTTGAACATTGAAATCTTTCACCTCAAATCGAACACCATTTGGGTTCCAGAAATAAAACTGCAATTCATCCGATTTCAAGCGCAATTCAGGAGTTAGGTACAAGGTTGAAAAACGTCCTTCTTTCAAATCCACATACTTAAAACCATAGCTCCCCTTACTTCCTTTTACCATTAGAGCCAGATAAACCAGTTCGTCACTCGAGGAATGATATTCTCCTTCAATTTCAATAAAAATATGATCGTTCGAGGTCAATTCATCCACTGGCACATGCTCATCCAAACAAAATTCGTCTTGAAACTCGTACCTCGTTTTCAATGAATTGGGCCAAGCTTTTTCTCGGTACAGCTCCGGAAATTGAATTTCGGCCTGCCCATCAAAAGTCCTGCTTACCAATTTGAGCTTCTCCGCATGCGCAGGAACTTCTGTTTTCAAAAAGGTAGCCCAATAATACTCCTTCGTTGTGCGATACGGATCGAGAATCCCATTATCCAGTTGCCAGTACTGAAACAAGTTTAAAAAAGTACAAAAGCCCGCAAACAAGTAGAGGCTAACTTTTGCCCAAAATAACCTCTGCAAACTCTCCCACAACACACCAATTACCAGAAAGATAAATGGATACCAAGCCATCATCGGTCGAAGAGAAAAAGCAGCTCCATACCAATATTCCGACCAAGAAACTACGATGTACATCCCCAATAAAAAAGGAAGCATCCACGACCAGAATTGCTTTCTGTAGGTCTTATAAAATGGAATCAATCCGATAAAAAACAAGAGCATCAAAGGCGTGTATAGCAACCAACCTTTGCGGTAACCAAATAGAGCCTCCAGCAAATGGGGGTGGGTAAAATCTAAACCAACACCTGCGTTGATGTAACTGTCATAAAAAGGACGCCCAGTCTTGACCAAAAAATAGGTCATTTGCACACCAACTATCACCACTCCAACCAAAAAAGCGAGCAATATTTCCTTTTTCTTACTTCTGAGTAATTCCACTTTTTGAGCGCGAAGATTTTCGTTGAAAACACCGTATAACAGAGGTATCAAGGCGAATATGCATTCGCTGGGTTTGATTAATATCATAAAGGCCAAAACCGCACAGAGTCCGATTAGGTGTTTTTTCTGGAAATCGGTATGAATGCGGTGGGTGAAATAAAGGACCATTGCTGCTCCGGTGAACAAAAAGGAAACCGTTTCGAGGTTTTTTAAAATTCCATGAACAAAGTAATTGGTCGACACCACCAATAAAATCATGAGCAGGGCAACGGTTTTTTCCTGTAAAAACAAAAGCAGCCATTTGCGGAAATACCACAAACCTAATATGGCATACAAGGTGGCTCCCAAAACCAAAGTCTCTTCGTACGGAAAAGAAAAACCATCCATGGGATACCCACCCAAATAGGCCCATAGGTGCCCAATGAAGAAAAACGGGAGTAACAAAATGGCCATGCCCAAAAAGAAAAAATACATAGAATCTCCATCAGGTGTAGCGCTTATTTGATACAATGTGTCTGTTAGGTGGTATTTGGCATTGACTGCCTCTACCCATGCCCTTTTGTCCATGCACCCATCTTCATAGATAAAGGTCGCAGGCAAGGGAAGGTAATACCCAAAAATATCCCATGCCAACTCCTGCTGGTACTGATGCGAAAACCTGAAAAGAAGTACAAAAACTGATAAAAAAATGAAGGTCCACCAAGACCAACCTCTACCTTTACTTTGATTCATTTGCTAAATTTAAAAAGTAAAATGGGGCGAAAAATTTTTTATAAATCATATTCATGGCAGCAACTAAATTCGAGACGGTAGAAGCATATATTCTACAATTCGAGAAAGGAGACCAAAAGCTTTTAAATGAGGTGCGTAGCTTCATTCTAAAGATATCACCAGAAATAGTAGAGAAAATAGCGTATGGAATGCCTGGCTATCAATTCAAAAAAAAACCTTTGGTCTATTTTGCACTTTACAAAAATCACTTTGGCTTTTACGCCACTCCCAATACTCATGAGGAGTTTACAGAAAAATTAAAGCCCTACAAACAAGGAAAAGGATCTGTTCAGTTTCCCTTAGATACACCCCTACCCTTTGACTTGATGGAGCAAATGATTCGCTTCAGAATGCACCTCATTGAAAACAATCTAGGATATTAGCACTTGACAACTCAACAGTTTCATGGCACTTTGCAAATAGAGAAGTTTCCTGGAAAGGGAGGCTGGCATTATGCCCTTGTACCC
>JAOASF010000051.1 GCA_025210175.1 Crocinitomicaceae bacterium
ACTTGGTTCAAAACAGTTTGGAGGGAAAGGAAACCTATTTGAAAATGGGAGAAACGATTGGAATGCCGGTTTAGAATAATCTAATTACTAACATTAATAGATATGAGAAAAACTGAGTTTATACTCAATGGTATTTTTATTCAGTTTTTACTAATGTTTGACGGAATAAGAAAACTTGTCGTTCGATTTGTATCATTTCCTTTTTTATTGATCCCTAGAACCAGAAAGACCACAGACTTTTTAGATGGTGTTATCTACAGGAGTAAACGAACTCCTCCTCTAGAAACTTATCGTTTTAATGCCTCTCTATATTTCATTGTAATACTTGGTATTAATTCTATTTTTCTAACTTTTTCTTTCTTTGATATCTTGAACATCAAGATCCCCCCAACTGGGATTTGGTTTTTTGTCATATTCTTTTTTGGTGTTTCGTTTTTTGCAACTCAATACTTTGTATTGCGAAAAGACATATATCTTGATTATCTCAAACAGTTTGAGAGTAACGGTATCCCAAAATTGTCCAAAATCCTGTTTTATCTTTTGCTGATAATAATGCCTTTATTGATCATTTTTATTCAATTTTGGATTAAATGAAGACCTACTTTTGGCAAGAAAAACTTGTTCTTTTTCTACTCAACAGAAAACGGATATTCACCATTTTCTCGATTATTATCAGTCTGATTGTTTTGTTCTCTTTAAAGGCAATTGGTATGAATATTCTTTTCTTTTTCTGGGGTTTCATATTCTTTTTTGGAGCACTATTCCTTGCTAATACTAAAAATAAAATTGAAGAACACTTCATGAATCGATATCCAGGCTGGCTCACCAAGTACGAATACGATATTGGTATACGCAGTGCAAAGGATCATTTGGATTATAAAAAATTCTTGAAATCGGATGATTTCCTATCCCTGCCCCAAGAGGATCAACTGTTTTGGAAAGAACGATTTGAAAAACTTGGAAAAGGCTTTTTCATTCCATTGTTTGCGTTTGGAATGATTTTAACGAATAGTATCATTTTCGGAGTTTTCATTTTATAGTGAAACTCACGCCCCTTAGCCCGGATAGGAGCAAGTATTGGCTCAGCCAATACTGTGGATAGCCGGAAATAGCTCCAAAATAAAAAAGCCACCTGTCGAATGACAAATGGCTCTCAATTCTGTATTTCATTAAGTCTATTCCGAGAACAAACTATCTACAAATTCCATTTTGTTGATGAGTTGCAGGTCTTCCATTCCCTCTCCTACGCCGATGTATTTTACCGGTATTTTCATTTGATCGGAGATTCCGATAACAACCCCACCTTTTGCGGTACCGTCTAGTTTTGTAATCGCTAGGGCGTTGATTTCGGTTGCTAAAGAGAATTGCTTTGCTTGTTCGAAGGCGTTTTGACCGGTTGAACCATCCAACACCAACAAGATCTCGTGTGGTGCTCCAGGAACGACCTTTTCCATCACTCGTTTGATCTTCGAAAGCTCGTTCATTAAGTTCACCTTGTTGTGCAAACGTCCGGCTGTATCGATAATCACCACATCGGCATTTTGCGCTTTCGCACTCTGTAAGGCATCAAAAGCAACAGAAGCAGGATCTGCATTCATTCCTTGTTGAACGATTGGAACCCCTACTCTTTCCGACCAAATAATCAATTGATCCACAGCTGCAGCTCGGAAGGTATCGGAAGCTCCAAGAACCACTTTCTTTCCGGCCTTTTTGAACTGATGTGCAAGTTTACCAATGGTCGTTGTTTTACCAACTCCATTCACTCCTACCACCATCAATACGTAAGGACCATCGGTTTTGGGAAGGTCGAAGTTCGTTCCGTCAGAAGTATTGTTTTCCTCTAATAGTTCTGCGATTTCTTCTTTCAGGATGCGATTCAACTCGTCGACACCCAAGACCTTGTCTCGAGCAACGCGTGATTCAATGCGCTCAATGATTTTCAAAGTAGTTTCGACCCCCACATCCGAGGTAATCAATACCTCTTCTAGGTTGTCCAATACCTCATCATCGACTTTGGATTTACCAACAATCGTGCGAGCGAGCTTATTGAAAAAGCTCTTTTTGGTGGTTTCTAGTCCTTTGTCTAGAACCTCCTTTTTCTCTTTAGAGAATAAGCCGAATAATGCCATGCTGCAAAAATAAAAAAAGCCTCCGATGTAGGAACCGAAGGCTTAATTAGGTTGTTTGTCAACAATTACTTTTGAGAGGCGAACCACTCTTTTACTTTATCGTTGTGTACAATTTCTTGTTTGAATGTATACGAACCAGACTTGTCTGACTTAGCCATTTTAATGACTTTCGTATGTTCTTTTCCTCCACCTTTCTGTAGGGATGCTACTACTTTCTTTGCCATGTCTTCGTATTATTATTTAATTTCTTTATGAACAGTATAACGCTTCAAGATAGGGTTATATTTCTTGATCTCCATACGCTCTGGCGTATTTTTACGATTCTTCGTTGTGATGTAACGAGAAGTTCCTGCCATTCCAGACTCTTTGTGCTCAGTGCACTCCAAAATAACCTGGATTCTATTGCCTTTACCTTTCTTTGCCATTTTCTTCTTTTTTAATACCGTTTCTCAACGGGTAGAGTTTTTTACTTCAAATATCCTTTAGCGCGAGCTTCTTTCAAACAAGCTGAGATTCCTTTTTTGTTGATTGTGCGCAAAGCGGCAGCTGAAATCTTCAACGTAATGTATGAATCAGTTTCTGGAACGTAAAATTTCTTCACCAACAAATTTGGAAGGAATTTTCTTTTCGTTTTGCGGTTTGAGTGAGATACATTGTTCCCTACCATTACCGACTTACCTGTTATTTGACAAACTCGTGACATCTTATTTTGTGTTTTCCTAATTCTAAAAGCGGGTGCAAAGAAAGTCATTTTTTCTTAAACACACAAGATTCAATTATTTTTTTTCGAAAGAAATTCCTTCTAAAACGCAGCGTACCAAGTTCATGGCTGTAAGTGCCGTCGTATGGATGTTTCTCTCTCGATTATCTCCAAATTGGAAGACGCGTGCAAAGGTAGTGTTTTCTGTGGCAACAGCAATCCAAACGGTGCCAACTGGTTTCTCATCAGTACCACCATCGGGGCCAGCAATTCCGGAGGTTGCCACACAAACATCGACTCCCAGTACTTCGCGTCCCTTTTCGGCCATTTGTACTATCACCTCTTCGGATACAGCACCTTTGGTTTGCAGGGTGTGATGATCTACCTCCAAGAGTTTCTCCTTTTCCTCGTAGCTATAGGCCACAATACTTCCTTCGTAATAGCGAGAAGATCCAGGAATTTGAACCAAAAGCTCAGCGATGTGTCCCCCAGTACAACTTTCCACAGTCCCGATTTTCAAGCCTTGATGGAGCAAGAGTTTACCGAGGTATTCAGACAAGGTCATTTCCCCCAAATGGTATGCGTGTTTGGGCATTTGGTCCTTTATTTCCTGCAAAAGGGATTGTATTTCTTCCTTATCGCGATCACCTCTTTTGGAACTCAATCGGAGTTTTACAATGCCAGGAGAAGGCAGATAAGCCAATCCGAAGCCTTTTGCTCGCACTTTATCTTCCCATTCGGCAATTTGCTCGGCCAAAAAGGATTCGCCGATGCCTTGCGTCATGAGTGTCTCGTAATAAATATTGGGAAGAGTAAAGCGTTGGTTGAGTCTCGGAAATACTTCATCGTTCATAATCCCCTTCATTTCGTAGGGAACACCTGGCAAACTAATCACGATAGTTTCTCCCTTCTGGAACCACATTCCACAGGCTGTTCCGTGATAGTTGTGAAGGATGGTACAAGACTTTGGCAAGGCGGCCTGTTGCACATTCACTTCAAGCATGGGGCGCTTGCGCTTGGCAAAAAATGTTTCGATTCTCCCCAAAACTTCGGGTACTATTTCCAATTCCGTTTGGAAATATTGGGTCAGTGTGTGCTTGGTTAAATCATCCTTGGTCGGTCCCAGACCACCCGTGAGAATGATTAAATCGGCTTTTTCAGACAAAAAATCTATCGCAGAGGTAATTTCGGCCGGCTGATCGGAAATGGTCCACGATATTTCGACTGATATTCCACGAAAGGACAATTCCTTTCCGAGCCAAGCTGCGTTGGTATTGATGGTTTGACCAATTAATAATTCGTCGCCAATTGAAATAAGAGCTGCTTTCATTTACTTGTTTAAATCCTTCGGCTTAATTAACCATTGAGCTTCTGGATGGTTCTATTTAAGGACTGAATTTGTAAGGTTGAGTTGCAATTTACCGCTGTCACCTACTTACAATCCAAAAGAAAAAATTCGTATTTAAAATTAAGAATTCATCTGAATTTCTCTATCCCACGAAGTAGAGCCTTATGTACTGAAATTGCATTTTGGCAAGAAGGACCTGAGCCGCCGAAATGTTGGGCAAAAAACCGAGTTGGATTTGGCATTTGTGAGGAAATGCTTATTTTGGGTACAGCTATTTAAGAAAACAAAAGACTACTTACATGCTACCCATCACGAAAACTTTAACTTAAATTCAAACACTATGAAACAACTGAAAACTTCTGTCGCAATAGCGATTGTTTCCCTCTTCATTTTTGGGTGTAAAAAAGGAGAAAACGATCCCTTTCTTTCTTTGAAGTCAAGAAAAGCAAGACTCTGCCAAGAATGGGTTTTGGAATCGGGAGAGGCTAAATATCAAAGTGAGGCCACCGGGCAGATAAGTGGTTCAAATTTAGACCTTACAGAAATCAAAGATGGAGTTCTCACAATGACCGTATATCATAACGACAGCCTGACGGATGTCATCACAGGAAAATTCGAGCAAACCATCGTTTTCAACAAAGACTACACCTACGAGAGACACGAAATATCTCATTACGAAAACGGTCAACTTCAATACGATGAAATAACGCGAGGAAGTTGGGCCTTCCTAGGTAAGTCGAAGGATGAAGACTATAAAAACAAGGAAAGAATCACGCTGATCGAAAACTTCTACACCTATGAGTATTACGATGAAGATGGCAACTTCCTGAGCGGAAATACTTATACGGGTATGGAAATTGATTACGCCGAATTCATGTCACTAGACCGTCTCAGCGGAAAGGAGCTCTCTATAGAAAGTAACTCCCAGAGTACTTTTACCAACGACAATTACACCACAATTATGGAGAGAACACAAAAATTCAACTACAAAAGAAACTAACGATGAAAAAGTATAAAGTATTATTTGGTTTCATCCTATTGGGAGGAATCCTATTTTCTGGATGTAAAAAAGGTGAAAACGACCCCTTTTTGTCACTTCGTTCCCGAAAAGCTCGGGTTTGCGGTGAATTTAACGTCACTTCTTACGAATCCGTATACAAGGATCCAAGCACCAACCAATCGCGTACGGAAATATTGAACAATGGAGTAATGACTATTACAGAAACCGATCAAAACGGTACGTATACAGAATCCTTTCCTTACTCCGCAGAATACGCTTTTTATAAGGATGGAACCTTTATGACAAGTGTAAAATCGGATGCCTATTCCATGCTCATTAAAGGTGCCTGGTTCTTTGTTGGGAAAAACAAGGATGCTGATTTGAAAAACAAAGAGGCAATTGGCATGGTAGACAAGGAAGCACAATACGACAACCCCGGTAATTCATTTGTCTACAATAGTAAATTCGACGACTTTGGTTCGCTTTACATTTTGAATCAACTAAAAGAGAAAGAAATAATTCTTCAGAAAAAAGGAGAATACGACGACGGAGCAAACTACAACTTGGTCATCACATTAAGCAAAAAGTAAAAACAAACAAAAAAGCCCTTTGAAATTTCTCAAAGGGCTTTTTTTTATTTCAGTTTAAACTTCGCTACCGACTCTACGTGACCTGTATGTGGAAACTGATCGACCAAGGAAATTTTCTCCAATTCAAAACCTGCCTGTATCAAGGTATCTGCATCTCTAGCCTGAGTACTTGGGTTACACGAAATGTAAACGATATTTCGAGCTCCTAGGGCAATGACTTTTTGCAATGTTTTGGGTGCGATACCAGCTCTTGGCGGATCGAGGATGATCGTCCCAATTTTGCCAATAAACTCGGGATGTTCTCTTAAAAATTTACCGACATCTGCGGCGTAAAAATCAATACCTTCTATTCCATTCAAAGCGGCATTTTTCTTGGCGTCTTCAATTGCTTCTTCTACGATATCAACCCCCACTATGTCCACTTGACTGTTGCGTGTGGTTAATATTTGTCCAATGGTTCCCGTTCCACAGAACAAATCCATTACCACTTCATCCTTCGATAATTCTTCCTCGAAAACATAGTCAAGCGCCTTGTTATACAACAATTCGGCACATTGTGGATTCGTTTGAAAAAAGCTTTCCATGGAAATTTCGAAACGCAAGCCCAACAATTCTTCTTCAATCTTCGGTTCCCCAAAGAGCAAGGTGCTGGTTCCATTTTCAATTTTCGCTCGATCGGCCACATTATCGTTAATCGTGTGCCACAATCCAGCGATTCTTCCTCCAAAGAGCTCTTTCAAAAATTGCCCAAAAGCGGGGGCATCGAATTTCTTCAAACCTTCAGAAGATGTCACCAAATTGATCAACAACGCATTTTGCTTGAAGCTTTTTCGGACAACGATATGGCGGAAAAACCCTTTCTTTTGAGGAGGATGCCAAGCTGGCAAACCGGTTTCTTTCAGGTAATGTCGGACTTCTTTCAATTTTGTCTCCCATTCCTCATCGAACAACCCACTAGGTTTGTTCAAACTCTCTACCTTCCACCATGTACCTCGTCTTTTGAATCCTAGAGCAAAGGCATCGTCTAACTCTTCTCCGGTTTCCAAGTCATGCTCGATACACGAGAAACTGTACTCCATTTTGTTTCGGTAGTAGTAATGATTCGGACTGCTCACAAAGGCATCGAAGCGATCGGTAATGTCTTGAATTCCCGATAACCTTCTGAAGGTTTCCAAGGTGCTTTCCTTTTTCATCTCTTCCTGTAACTCTACAGGCACATGAATGTAAGGACCGCCTGAAATTTCTTGAAAATCATTGGCAACTTCTTGAGTTGACCTTTCTAGTATTTCAATCAGCTTGGCTTCTGCGTATTTCTTCTTTTTTTTCTCAATTTTGGCACGCACCTTTTGTCCAGGGAAACTGTTGTCAACAAATACGACATATTCACCTTCAGCCATTGGCACCTTAGCAATACCTCTACCTCCGAAGGCATAACCAGTAATGGAAAGTTCAACAATTTCTCCTCTATGCATGCTCAAAAAATTTGCACAAAAGTATTGAAAGCTACAGGATAAAACGAATGAAAAGAGGTGTAGTTGCGGTAAAAACTTGAATAGTTAGGGATAATTGCGTACATTTTAATACTCCTTCCTGGGAAAAAGAAATTAACCTCCCACTTAAAAAAGCACAGAAAAACAAAAGCGTCTTGGCTGAGCCCCGACGCTTTCATTTTGTTTAGATCATTCCACGTATCACTCCTTTATCGGAGGAACGTATAAATTCCACTATTTGATCTCTAATTACAGAAGGCGGAAAAGCCTCGAGTACTTGATCGATTCCTTTGGAAATATTGTTGTTTTGGACATAAATGGTTCGGTATACATCTTCTATTAAACGAACCTCCTCGTCAGAATGCCCTCTTCTTCTCAAACCTACAGAGTTCACCCCTGCATAAGTCATAGGCTCGCGTGCAGCCTTGATATAAGGTGGTACATCTTTGCGAATGAGAGAGGCACCTCCGATAAAGGTATGGGCTCCAATGTGAACGAATTGTTGAGCAGCTGCCTTTCCTTCAATCATGGCAAAATCGTCGATGGTTACATGTCCCGAAAGTCCCACGTAGCTTGCCAAGATAACATTGTCGCCAAATTGGCAATCGTGAGCAA
>JAOASF010000052.1 GCA_025210175.1 Crocinitomicaceae bacterium
GAATAATACCTGTCCTAATTCTTGATTCCAAAAGTCCTCAAGTCCAATTCTGGGGTGGTTGGTGTCAGGACTCAGAGATGCAGGAGACAGGCCCTCAATTACTTTGAGAAGTCATTCCTGTTTTCTTTTTTGACTTAAAAATAATACCTGTCCTGATTCTTGATTCCAAAAGTCCTCAAGTCCAATTCTGCGTTGGTTGGAGTCAGGACTCAGAGATGCAGGAGACAGGACAAATTTTACTTTAAAAGCTGAACCAATATTCGATCTCAATTCTTACTCATTTATTTATCAATTTTCTTTTTAGTCCTCCAATTCTGCGTTGGATACTTTGAAGTCTTTCAACATTTGATTTAACGTCTAATTTGTATAGTTCTTCAATCAACAATAACTGTGTTTCAAGTTCATAACTCGACGAAAGCGCCATGGATAAAAAGTGAACAAAATCTTTTTCCGTTGTTCTTCCTGATCCTTCAGCTATATTGGAGGGAATTGAAACAGCTGAACGCCTTATCTGACCAATCAGGCCGTATTTCTCATCATCTGGCAAGCCAGCGGTCAAACTGTATACTTCCTTCACAAAAGCAAACGATTCCTTCCATACATCTAGTTCTCGAAAGTTATGTCTCATAGTAGAAAGTTTAAATCCAGTCCTGACTCCTGACTCCTGACTCCTTTAGTCCTTTAGTCCAAAACCTATTTTCCTTTAAAAACCGGCATTCTCTTTTCCAAGAAAGCTGTGGTTCCTTCTTTAAAGTCTTCGGTTTGTCCGGCTTCGGTTTGTAGAACGCGTTCCACATCAGCTTGAGCTGTGAAGTCGTTGGTGAAAGATAAGTTCAATGCTTTTTTCGTCAAGCCCAAACCTTTCGTCGGCATATTTGAGAGCATCGTTGCCATTTTCTCTACTTCTTCTTGGAAAGTAGCGACAGGCAATGCTTTGTAAATCATGTTCATCTTTTCTGCATCCACAGCCGATACCTTTTCACCGGTCATCATCAAGGCAGAAGCTTTTTGCCAACCTACTAATCGAGGCAACATGAATGTTCCTCCTGAATCGGGAATCAAACCAATTTTAGAAAAAGCCTGAATAAAAGATGCCGCTTCGGAAGCCAAAACGATATCACAAGCCAAGGCAATGTTCGCTCCTGCTCCTGCAGCAACTCCATTTACGGCTGCAATGATTGGCTTTTCAATTTTGCGCAAACGTTCCACAATTGGGTTGTAGTGATCACGTACGATATTTTCCAATGCTGGTCCATTTGGATCTGTGGCTTCCGCCAAATCTTGTCCAGCACAAAATGCTTTTCCTTCTCCTGTCAATACGATGCATCGAACGTTTTCATCCTTTTCTGCTTCGTCAAGAGCAGATTGCAATGCCAAAGCCAGTTCTCTATTGAAAGAGTTGAAAACAGTTGGACGATTGAAGGTTAGGTAACAAACCTTGTCGACTTGCTTTTTGATTAAAGTCATCTTATAAATTGTATGTTTTTCTTAATTCTTGAATTCTCGATTCGATTGTATCTCTCAACACTTGAGGTTCAATCACCTCAATATCACCACCGTAGGAAAGGATTTCTCGGATCAACTCCTCACTAATCAGCACGTTCAACTTAAAGGTGGTTCTTTTGCTCCCTTCTTTCACCTTTTTTTGCGAGTGATGGAAGGGCTGAGATTCGATGTATTTTGCAGCAATATTTCCGGCCTTAAAAAGGACTTTCTCGGGTTTCGAGTCGTTTGCGGTAATACCAATGGAATATTTAAAGAACTGATCTGCACTAAATCCTTCTGGTATTTCTCCAAGCTCTGAACTTACTTCCACCTCATCCATGCGTTCGAGGGCGTAGGTAACCACCTTTCCCTTTTCACTGTCGGCGCAAATCAAATACCAACGGTTGCGGTATTCTTTCAACAACAAAGGGAGGACTTTTCGCTTTTTTGTTTTGGAGGAAGTATAGCTGGTATAGTTAAAATGCGTAATCTTTTTGTCTTGAATAGCCTCAAGAAAAAGAGGTAGATATTCATTTCCCGTTGATCCAATTCCCGATTCAAACTGAATGGTTTCCTGGTATTCATCTGCCTTTTGAGAGGTCGCGACATGCACACGATCAACAATTTTATCGATGGCATTTCCGAATTGCTTGAACAAATCCACTTCCTTGAATTGAAGCAAGGTTTTGGTGGCAAACTGGATGGCTTGTACGTCTTCAATCGTCAATGGAATACTGTCGATACTGTAATTCTCGTCCGTATAATAATATCCTCTGTTGGCCTTCGAATACTTGATGGGTGCATCGTGATCCATTCGCATGGCAAACAAATCTTTTTCGATGGTCGAATCACAAATATTGGCTCCATCTACACTTCCATAAAGTGCTTCTTCACAGGCTTCGCGAAGGTCTTTTTTGGATGGGAAAGGATTGAACTCATTTCGAATGCTTCTGTCGATTATTCGGTATCGTATTTGGGCATTTTTGATTTGAGACATGCTGGGAATTTTGCAGCCGAAATTTACGAAGAATTATCGAGGGACGTAGATGACTTTCTTGTAGGTTTCCTCTTTTTTATGGAACCAATGCTTCCATCCGACCGCAAAAATTATCGCCATCGGAATTCCCGGTGTCATTGAAAAAGAAAGGCTATTCTGTTCGTTGAGTTCGTAATCGTATTCAAGGTCTAGTCCGTAGGGAATTAGTTTATATTGCATTCGCCCCCAGCGGGTATCCGTTTCATTAAAATACCCCGAAGATTCGTATTCCTCCCCGAATCTGGTCCAAGAATTGCGATAAAGAAACACGGGACCAAAACCGATGCATCCATAATGTTTACCTCTATCGAGTGCCACCACGCGCACTCCTAAATGTGTAAACCCAGCCGCTCCAGCGGAACAGTCAGAAAAACCGGCTTGTAGAACTTTGAGAGATATCAGATCTTTGTAAATGAACTTTTCATAACCGACAAAAAGACCAAAATTCGCTACCAAAACTGCATTTCTATCCAATTTATACGGGTGCAATTCGGCTGTAGGGGCTCCAAAAGGATGAACGGTTAAGCCAAAATATTTCAAGGTAAAGGTGCTTTGTCCGAAATAACAAGGCATCGTTAACA
>JAOASF010000053.1 GCA_025210175.1 Crocinitomicaceae bacterium
ATAGAGTAGGGGAACAATGTCTGTGCTGCTTTGTTAACTTCCTATGGCAAAGTTTTATCAATTGAAGGCAGAACAAATTGTTCACGGTTCCTTAGAGCAGGTTTGGGATTTTATTTCATCACCCAAAAACCTGAAAGAAATTACTCCTGACTACATGGGCTTCGAAATCAAAACCGATTTGGTCGAAAAAATGTATCCCGGTTTAATGATCGGCTATTATGTGAAGCCTTTGTTGGGGATACCAATGACATGGCTAACGGAAATTACCCACGTGGTGGACCATCATTTCTTTGTGGATGAGCAGCGAATTGGGCCTTACCAACTCTGGCATCACCAGCATATTTTGGAAAGAATTGATGATACTACGGTTCGGATGAAAGATGTGGTTACGTACCAATTGCCCTTGGGAATCTTGGGGAAGATAGCTCACCGCTTATTTGTAAAAAAACAATTGGCATCGATTTTTGACTATCGTACCCAAAAGGCAAATGAACTATTTCCAGTAAAATGAAAAAGGGGACCATCGAGTCCCCTTTTTGTTGAAATATATTTTCTACTTATGCCATTACCTTTGGCGCAGCAGCTTTAATTTCATCGCTCGTTTGCTCAGCGTATTTCTCGAAATTCTTAACGAATTGAGCTGCTAAGTCATTTGCTGTTTCATCGTATGCAGATTTGTCTGCCCATGTATCGCGCGGGTTCAACAATTCTGTAGGAACACCTTCACATGAAGTTGGGATTGACAAGTCAAAGATTGGCATTTTAACGAATTCAACGTTATCCAATTTACCAGTCAAAGCTGCTGTAATCATAGCACGTGTGTAAGACAACTTCATTCGTGATCCTACTCCGTAACCACCGCCAGACCATCCAGTGTTGATCAACCAAACTTTGATATCCGTTCCTTTCAACTTTTCTCCTAACAACTCAGCGTATTTTGCTGGGTGTAGAGGCAAGAATGCAGCACCGAAACATGCTGAAAACGTTGTTTGAGGCTCTTTTACACCCATTTCAGTTCCAGCAACTTTCGCAGTGTAACCAGACATGAAGTGGTACATTGCTTGCTCTACTGTTAAACGTGAGATTGGAGGTAAAACACCGAATGCATCAGCAGCCAAGAAGAAAATATTCTTTGGAGCGGTACCTACTGATGGTGTAGCCGTGTTGTCAATATGGTGTAAAGGGTATGATACTCGAGTATTTTGAGTAATGGAAGTATCAGCGTAATCTGGTGTAGAGGTTCCTTCGTGGAAACCAATATTTTCCAAAATAGCACCGAACTTAATTGCATCGTAAATTTGAGGCTCAGACTCGCGAGTCAAGTTGATGGTTTTCGCGTAACATCCACCTTCAAAGTTGAAGATAGAATCTCCATTCCATCCGTGCTCATCATCACCAATCAAGCGACGGTTAACGTCTGATGACAAAGTTGTTTTTCCTGTTCCAGACAATCCGAAGAATACAGCAGTATCGTTGTCTTCGTTACCGATGTTTGCAGAACAGTGCATTGATAAGGTGTTCTTTTCGTGTGGCAAAACGAAATTCAATACAGAGAAAATCCCTTTTTTGATTTCACCTGTATAACCAGTACCACCGATCAAAATCATCTTTTTGCTAAAGTTGATAATCGCGAAGTTGGCCTGACGTGTTCCATCTACAGCTGGATCAGCCTTGAATTCTGGCGCACATACCACGTGCCACTCAGGTTGGAAGTTTTCCAGCTCCTCATCCGTAGGACGAATGAACATATTGTTAGCGAATAAATTCGCCCAAGGAGTTTCGGTTACAACGCGAATGTTCAAGCGGTATGCTGGGTCAGCACATGCGTAGTTGTCGCGAACATAAATATCCTTATCCTTCAAATATTCATTCATTTTGGCATGCAAAGCATCAAACTTCGCTGGGTCGAATTTGATATTGATATCTCCCCACCATACTGCGTTTTCTGTGTACTCATCGCAAACAATGAACTTATCCTGAGGAGAACGACCTGTAAACTCTCCTGTTTCAATAGAAAGTGCACCTGTATCCGTTAACATCCCTTGACCTAGAATGATTGTATCTTCAACTAATTCAGCTGGTGTTAAGTTCCAAAATTGTGAACCTTCACAGTTCAAACCTAAGCTAGCGTTCAAATCTGCATTTGAACCCTGTTTGCCATATACGTCCATACGTCCTTTTTTAGTTTTTAACTTATGTGCGACAAAATTACGTCTTTTACTTGTTAAGAAGGTGCAAATGATCAGATTTTAATAGTTAAAATATTAACAATCGAAGGAGGATTTCTTATAAATGCTTGAAAATGTCCTTCCTGTTTCGAAAACCTTATTGTTTTTGTACTTTTCTGTATATGTCACCTTTTAAGGCAGCTGTTTTACTTGCAATCTGTTGTTTGATTCAATTGAACCTCAAGGCTCAGTCGGGTTGTCCAGGATTTACTCCCGGCGCAGTTGGTAATGCCAATATGGTTGTCAATTTTTACACTTCAACCGGAATCTTGGTAAGTTCTTGTCCTTGTCAATTAACAGGAGCAGGGATAAAATGTTCAACGTGCACACCAGCTGCAGGCACATGGTTTTATTGTACATTTTCCATATTGGGGATTACCGTCACTTGTTATACCGATGCAGTACTCGGTGTTCATTGGGGAGAGATTGTAGTGCGCCAAGCGCAAGGAGCAGTTCAGATAAATTGGTCCACCTTGATGGAAGTGAACAATGAAAAGTTCATCATCGAACGGTCATCGGATGGACAAAAAGTGGAGTCTGTAGGGTGGATAGAAGGCGCTGGTTCCAGTAATTCCTTACTTAGTTATTCCTTTATTGATCCCAATCCAGATCCCAATCTACCTTATTATAGAATTGTTCAATTGGATTTTGATGGCAAGGTGGATTATTCGGATTGGTTTTTACCAACGGAAAAGAGTCAAGAAGTAATGGTTAACATCATACCGAATCCATCTGATGGTAATTTTTCGATTTTTCTTTCGAAATCAGTTCCGAGTGCGGAGCTGACATTGTTGGATAATACTGGGCGAGAAGTGATGGTTGCGAAACTTTCAGGTGGTGTTAATAAGTTTAAAACCAATCTCGCTCCTGGCCATTACATTGGTTGGATTATCACAGCAGACGAAAAGAAAAAGCTTGAAATAAGTGTGTTTTAATTTTGAATGAGTTCCGTTAAAGCAGAAATAGCCTGTGTGATGTTGGCTTCAATTTGAGAAATACTGGCATTCATCATGTAACATGGTGCTGTAACAATTTTGTTAGCCTTGTCTATATGAATTTCACGGATGGTTTTTTCCACTGTTTGAGCACCTGTGGCCGCGAGTCCATTTGAAAATGCTTGGATGTCGTATGGAGACGGCTCTGCAGTGCTTCCGATGGTCAGTTCAGTAGAAAAACTGGATCCTTCCATGGCCTTGGCTAAAACAACTGGAGAAACACAAAGGGCGACGATTGGTTTGCCGATATTCACACAGTTGACCAAAAAGAGTTTTAACTCTGGTAAAATTTCCCCTTCAGGGCCTGAAAATGCCCATTTGGTAAAATTCTTTGCACTTCCAAATCCACCAGGAATGACCACTCCGTCAAAATCGTTGAGTTCTACTTTATCAATCGGGAGTATCTCACCTCTCGCAATTCTAGCTGCTTCCACGAGCATGTTGCGCGTTTCCTTCATTTCCTCTCCAGTCAGGTGATTTACAACGTGATGTTGGTTTTGATCCAATGAGATGCACTGGTATTCTGCGCCTGATTTTTCAATGGCCAACATGGTGAGAACTGCTTCTTGGATTTCTGCTCCATCGTATACGCCACAACCTGATAGTAATATTCCGATCTTCATACTGCGAAGGTATCAAATCGACTTTATAGAGCTCGCAAAAAGGCCAATAAATCTGACTTTTCCTTGGCAGTCAGTTTGAATGGTTGAATTCGCGGATCCTTGTTCGGCACACTCGAGCCTCCTTTTTCATAGTGATTTACCACAGCTCGAATGGTTCTAAATCGGCCATCGTGCATGTACGGATTACTTTTCAATAACCCCAAAAGGCTAGGCACTTTAAAGGCGGCAAAATCTGTTGGCTTTCCTGTTCCATGGTAACGGCCATAATCTGGGTTTTGCTTCGAAATCGATAAGCCGTTGTTGACCACTTGATGGTTTGTTAAATACGGTGGCGTATGGCAGGATGTGCATTTTAGCTTTTTGTCAAAAATGGAATAACCTCTTCTTTGTTTTTTAGTGAGCGCTTTTTTATTACCAGCCATGTAGGAAAGAAATCGGTGTTTCTTGGTGCTAAGGCTGCGCACATAGGTTGATAGACTTCTTGTTAAAACATAGGCATCTAATTTTCTCTTGTACAGTTGATTGGATAAACGCTCATACAAACTATCTCGCTGCAAGCGCAAAATCAAATCTTCCATTCGATTGCCCATTTCGTTGCTGTCTTGAAGCGGCACAAGGGCCTGCATTTCAAGAGTTGGAATCAAACCTTCATACATAAAATACGGCTGCTTTCCTGCGTAAATAATACTGGGGGTATTTCTCTGAGCTAAATGTCCATTTACACCCAAAGAAAATTTGGTATTGTCTGCAAAACCATGCTCTGGTTTGTGACAACTAGCACATGAAATTTCTCCTGTTGCAGACAGGTTCTTGTCGAAGAAAAGGCGTTTGCCTAATTCAATTTTTAATTCATCAACACTCGGTTCTTTCTTTTTTAATTCACCCGAATGAGTGCAAGAAATCAGGCATAAAATAGGGAGAACTACCATTCTCCCTATCCATCTATATCTATGCTTGTTCATCACCTATTGAAGGTAAAAACATTCCTATATTTTTGAAATTATTTTTGGTATGCCAAGAAAGTTTTTTCGATGATCGATACACATTCCATCAACTGCTCCTCAGTCATCACCAATGGGGGTGCAAAGCGGATGATGTTGCCATGAGTTGGTTTGGCCAACAATCCATTGTCCTTCATTGCCACCCACAAGTTCCATGCAGTTTCACTTTCTTCGGTGTCGTTAATCAAAACGGCATTCAACAAACCTTTTCCTCTCACTTTGGTAATCAAGTCCGTTTTTTGTGCCAACTTTTCCATTTCTGCTCTAAAAATCACACCCAATCTCTCAGCATTGTCGGCCAAGCTTTCATTTTGCACTACCTCCAAAGCCGCAATCGCAACCTTTGCTGCTACTGGGTTTCCTCCAAAAGTAGATCCGTGTTGTCCTGGCTTAATCACATTCATGATGTGGTCATCCGACAAAACAGCAGAAACGGGATATGCACCTCCAGAAAGAGCTTTCCCAAGAATTAAAATATCTGGTTTCACATTTTCGTGATCCACTGCCAATAATCTACCTGTGCGGGCAATACCGGTTTGAACCTCGTCTGCAATAAACAATGCGCCATTTTCCTGACATACAGCATGTGCTTCACTCAAATATCCTTCTGATGGAACAAAAACTCCAGCTTCACCTTGAATCGGTTCCACTAAAAAGCCGGCAATGTTTTTGTGTGTTGCAAACGCTTGCTTAAGCGCAGCGATGTCGTTGTAAGGAATACGAATGAATCCAGGGGTATATGGACCAAAGTTCTTATTTGCAACAGGGTCGTTCGAGAAAGATACAATGGTAGTGGTGCGTCCGTGGAAGTTGTTCTCGCAAACAATGATTTTCGCATCGTTTTCAGCGATACCTTTTACTTCATAAGCCCATTTTCTACATAACTTGATAGCCGTTTCCACTGCTTCAGCTCCAGTGTTCATCGGTAGAACCTTGTCAAAACCAAAGAAACGAGTGACAAACTCTTCGTATTCGCCCAATGAGTCATTGTAGAATGCTCGAGACGTCAATGTTAAAGTTTTTGCTTGCTCAATCATTGCATTCACAATGTGTGGGTGACAATGTCCTTGGTTTACAGCAGAGTAAGCCGAAAGAAAATCATAGTACTGTTTTCCTTCAACATCCCATACATGCACGCCTTCTCCGCGACTTAAAACAACGGGTAATGGATGGTAATTATGAGCTCCATGCTTGCTTTCCAAATTCATCAACTCTTCCGAAGTTCTTTTTTCCATTACCTGTGACATCTTTATTTCGTTTAAATTTTCAATTCTACTTGTTGCAAAATTAGCGAATTCAAGTCGATTGACTAAGGACAAAAGTATTCGGGAGGGTAATTTATCTTTTGTTAAAAAGGATAGAAGGGAAAATGAGAAGTCGCCAGATTTAAAAATAATTCCGATACACCTGCAGTGCACTAGCCTTAAGTTGTAGGATGAATTAAATTATTATCTTCGAAAGAAAATAGTGAAATGGCAAGCAAGAGAACTTTAAAAAGACACGTTAATTATATGATTTTTGATGTAATTGACGAGTGTTTCAACCACCAAGAAAACAACCCAGGAGATACGGCAAATTCTGAAAAATGGATCGAAGATGCAGCTAACTTTCACATGGAAATGATGGGGGCTATTTCAAAAGCAAAAAGTAAGGCAGATTTTAAGCCTATTTACACGGCAATTGAAGAGAAACAAAAGGTATATGTTGAGGCTCTTAACTCGCTTCAATAAAGTAAAATATTCAAATTTAGAAGCGGTTAATAGCCGCTTTTTTTTGGCATGAAAAGTAACACGATTCACTTGTTGATAACATTGGTTATCAGTCTCTTTACCTTAATCATTACAGGAGGAGAGAACACCTTCGTCAATGCCATTTTGATGGGGGGAGTAATGGTATATTTATGGATCACGGAGGCCATTCCAATTTATGTTACGGCCTTGATTCCTTTTATTTTCGGTGTTCCTCTTGGGGTTATCGATACCAAACAATTGGCCTTGTCATATGGAGATAAGAACGTCTTTCTCTTTTTAGGAGGTTTTATCTTGGCTTTGGCCTTAGAAAAATGGCATGTTCACACCCAAGTGGCGCGCGCCATTATTCATGCGGTTGGATTTTCGAAACCGCGATTGCTTTTGGGTTTTCTTTTGAGTACTGCATTCTTGAGTATGTGGATTTCGAATACAGCAACGACTTTAATGATGTTACCCATGGCCATGGCAATCATTTCGGTGATGCCCAAAAAAGAGCAGAAGAGTCAGTTCGCAGTACTTCTATTGCTATGCATTGCGTATGGCGCAAGTATAGGTGGAATGGCCACTTTGGTAGGTTCCCCTCCCAATATTCAGATGGCTGGAATTCTGGAGCAAAATTTTGGGGTGGTTGTAGATTTTGGATCTTGGATGAAAATTGGTCTTCCCACAGTTTTAGTATTATTGGGCGTGACTTTTGCCTATATGTTTTTGCGCTTGGGCAAGGAGGAAAGGTCGCATCAAACGGAGGTGAACCTTGAAAAAGCACCCTGGACAATTAATCAAAAAAGAACCGTTTTTATTTTCACTGTGGTGGTGATCTTGTGGTCCTTTAAATCCTTTATCAGTGAACTCACAGGGATCAATCTAAGAGATGAAGGTGCTGCTCTTTTGGTAGCTTTGTTCCTGTTTATCGTAACTGGCGAAAAAGAAAAACAACTGCTCAATAGGAAGGAAACCGAAAAATTGCCTTGGGGAAT
>JAOASF010000012.1 GCA_025210175.1 Crocinitomicaceae bacterium
AAAACGTTGAGAACCATCTGGATTTTCGTTTTCACCGATGTCAAGCACCAGCATGTCTGAGGTTACTCCTACGAATTCAATTCCATCTTCCTTGGTTTCGAGATCCTTGACATCCACATCCAGTATTCCGAAATCGAGAATGGCCTTGAAAGTAGTTTTGTGCGCGTCGGCTTCGTCGAAATCGGCTGTGTGACCAATGTTACCCTCGCTTATGACACCATCGGGAACCAAGTTTTTTTCTTCAAGTTCAATAATGTTGGCGTCAAATTCGAAGGTATCGGTATGCAAATCTTGAAAAGGTTCATTCTTTAAAGGGCTTACCCCAAAAAATGCTGCTTCCCCCACACGGAAATGGTTCACGTCTCGAGGGACTTGTCCGGTTTCGATTAAGGGTAAGGTAATGGAAGATCCTCCCGAAAGTAACTTGAGCTCTTTATTGAACTTCTTTGAAATTTCGCGCCTGTATTTGGACAACTCCATGAGCTTTTCGTAACTCGGTTCGATTCCGTACATACAGCCCAGATTCGAACCAATGCCAATGACATCAATATTGGGTAAGTGAAAAACACTCTCATAAAAACCCATGAAATCGTCCAAATTAACCCCTTCTCGCAACTCACCCAGTTCAATCATTATGATGACCTGGGGGACTTTTTTTTGCTTCACTGCTTCATCATTCAAGGCCATAATGGTCTCAAACGAAGAGTTCAATGAAATATCTGCATATCGAACAATATCCTCGGCATACATGATGGCAGGAGGTTTGATGTAGATCGTTCGCATGTGCGGATTCACTTGTTTCAAGTTTTTCAAGCTCGTCAAACGCGAATCACCAACGGAGTAAATGTTTTCGATTACTTCATCTGTCAGGATATGCTTTAAAAACTCAAGGTCACCTGAGAAGACTTTTGTGACCAAACTCCAGTATATACCATGGTTCCCAAAAAAGGAACTAAGTCGTTTGATGTTTTCTTGTATGTGTTCAGTTTTGATGATTAATTCAGCCATACTGTTCTGATTTTAGGAAATTTTGTCCAATCGTAAAAGCAGCAATAGAGGCTAAGATTCCGAAAAGGTTTGCGTCAAAGTCGTAAGGTAAATCGACTTTAAAGAGCAATAGGGTTAAGGTGGTGCTTCCTCCAATTATCATTGCCCATAAAGCAGACATTGGTTTGGGTTGAGGAACAAAAAGGGCAGCCAAAACTGGCACGAACAAGCCCGAAACCATGAAGGCATAGCTGTGCAGCATCAGGTCCAAAACATTGGTCATGTTGGTCGCAATAATGATGGCCACAATTCCGATGACCAGGGTAATCAACTGGGATCTACGAATGTTGTCCTTGTTGTGTTTTTTGAAAAACCCAAGAATGTCAGTATCGAAATTTCCAGAGGCTGCCATCAAACAACTATCTGCTGTTGACATTATCGCTGAAAAGTAAGCCGACATCATCATTCCCATCAATCCAACGGGTAGTATATGGGAAAGCAACATAGGTAAACCTAACTCAGCGTCCATAGCTGTTCCGGGTCCGTATCCGTAAGGTTCAAACAGACCTTGTTCATAAGCAACTCTGGAAAAAACGCCGAGTAAAACTCCCATAAAAGCCATAATTGGCCATTCAAAAACGCCGGCTAAATACCAGGCTTTTTTGGCTGTTTTTTCATCCTTACAGGCATAAATTCTTTGGTAAAGTGTCATTCCCACGAACCAAATTGGAACGATCGTAATGAACCAATTGAGGATTTGAGAAAAGGTCACATTTTTAAGTGAAAGCATATTGCTTGGCAAGTATTCGACCAAGGCATCATACCCGCCAATTACGTGATAACCATAAGGAAGTCCAATACCAATCAATCCAACCATTAAAATGATCCATTGAATTGTATCGGTATAAATCACTGCTTTTATTCCCCCGAAAACGGTATACACTACTGCGATCACCCCCATGATGAGAGCGGCGTCTTGTAAGGAAAATTGAGGAAAAGTGGCCGAAGCTAGCTTTGCTCCAGCAAGAATCTGAGAAGAGGTAAATCCAATATACCCAATTAGGGAAATGATTCCTGCCACAAATGCTACTCTGGCATTGTAATGATGCAAAAGGGTTTGAGGAAAAGTCAGAAATGAGTGTTTTTTCGCCAATGGATAAATTCGGGGTATCAAAACCACGGCGCTCAACCAAGCTCCGATTAATCCCGTAAACAACATCCAACTTCCGGAAATTCCCATCATAAAACCGAGCCCTCCGAGCCCAATGGAAAATCCGCCACCCACGTCAGTTGCTACTACAGAAAGGCCTATGTGACCTGCCGACATGGAACGCCCACCGACGAAATAGTCTTCATGGGATTTGTTTTTACGCATGAAGTAGAAACCTACTAGCAGCATAAAAATCAGATAGCCGACAAAAATGACGGCATCAATAATCGAAATTTCCATGATTTATTTTTTCAGACGCATCTCGAGATACGGGTTGGTAAAGCCGAGATGTTCGTATAATTTGCGCGCTGGGTTGTTTGCTTCAACATGAAGTGCAATGTCTCCCTTGGTTAGTGAAATGGCCTTTTCCATCAACATTTTACCAATTCCCTTTCCTCTGGTTTTTTCATGAACGGCAATGTACACCAAGATGTTTTCAGGAATATAACCACTCATACCAGTTTGATTAACCACCACAGCCCCATTGATGCCATCCTTGTCTCGGTTTACCAAAACAATACCACCAAATGACCCCGTTTCTTTAACGGCGAAATCAATGGCTTTCATGATGTCTTTTTTGGGGTCTCCGTATTGTTGTAAATGCTCGTGAAGAAAGTTGACGATGTCTTTTTTTTCGTGCGCTGTAGGTTTATTGACCGCATCGAATAATTGGGTTTGAAACATTGTTATTTTGTTTTCACTCAGTTTACGCATTTTTTTTGGTCTGACCATATTGAAACCCTTGATTTTAGGGCGATTTGTCGCGAGTCAATCCTCCCTATAGTAGAGTAGAAGTACCCTATAGAGCTTTTGCATTTTTTAAGATTTTTTTTAACGGAAATCCTCAAAAACGCGAAATTCTAACATTTCATTTTTTTTCGAGTATTTCAAATTTTTCCAATTTTGAGGCGTTAGTGCACAAACTCGGAAACTATGAAAGCCTTACTTTTTTCTATCGGATTACTCACCAGTTGTTTCTGCCAAGCACAGGAAAATAGTAGCTCTGAATACAAACCTTTTCGTTTTGGTTTTAATTTGGGGTTGCAGCAGAGTTTTTTGATACACAATGCCCCACTTCCAATCGGTGCTGAGGTTGATAATGCCTTGGGGTACAGGCTGGGTATTCTTGGTAAATATCAATCTGAAAAAAAGTGGTTTGCCATTTTGAGAACTGAACTGGCGGTTAATCATTCGAGTTTCATGTACATGGATACGGCCGGAACATCCATTCGCTACGATATTGCTCCAACTACCATACAATCAGCCTTACATTTTGGTTATAGCTTCGAAGAACTGAGACCAAAACCATTTGTTTATGGTGGTTTGAATTTTAAATATCCTTTTCAACAAAACATTGACAAGTCTTCAACCTTTCCAACAGGTCAAGACTTGGCACTGGAAGTGGGTATTGGTATTAAAAAGAAGTTCGAGTATTTTGATTTGATACCTGAAATCCGTTATTCACATGGTTTAAATAACGTGAACCGTATGCCGATTTTCCAATCGATTTACATGAACGAACTAAGCTTCAGTTTGATTTTTATGTAATTTTTTTCATCTCTTGTATCAAGGGCATTTTCTTTGTTGAAGGTGCCTTTTTTAGTGGGGCAAAGCGCAGAAGTACCTCTTTCCACTTTGGGACAAATTCGGGATATTCAAGCCGGCGTGATTTCTTTTTTGTTTTGTGAATCAATTCTTTGGCCTACATTTGCGGCGTTAAAATGCAAACAATAGCAACATATTCCAATCTTCATCCGAACACTTTCGGTGTGGTTGCTATGCATTCACGGCAAGCCCTACTGCGGGGTGCTCAGCGACGGGCGTAAGACCCCAAAAGAAGTCACGTGCTTCTATCCTGAATTTTAGATTCAACACACATTTTTTGTCAGATTTTAATCTGTAGACAGCATGTCAATTATTATTTCTGTGGCCGATGCGCGTCACAAAATCCATGCGGTTGCTATTTGTCAGCTCATGGAAGATTCCGCAAAAATTCGCGGAACTGGAATAGCGAAAAGAGAACCCGCTTACATTGAAAAAAAGATGGACGAAGGCAAGTGCATCATTGCCCTCGACAAGTCCGAAGTTATTGGTTTTTGTTACATCGAAAGTTGGGAAGGGCAAAGGTATGTGGCCAATTCTGGACTTATCGTTCATCCAGATTTCAGAGGTACAGGTATCGCCAAAAAGATCAAGGAACAAATTTTCATTTTGTCCAAAAAGCTCTATCCAAATGCCAGCATTTTTGGGATTACAACGAGTCTTCAAGTAATGAAAATCAACTCGGATTTGGGATACAAACCCGTCACTTTTTCGGAATTGACGCAGGATGCCATTTTTTGGAAAGGCTGCGAGACCTGTGCCAATTTCGACATTCTACAAAGAACCAACCGAAAGATGTGTCTCTGCACAGGAATGCTTTATAAACCATCTGAGGTTCAGGAGAAAAAGACCAAAGAAGACAAGCTCAAGGCTTGGAATCAACTCCTTCACTTTTTAAAAATCAGAACGGCCATTAAGGCCACTATTATTCAAAGAAAAACGCTCAATCATGAAGAACAATAAATGTGTTTTAGCATTTAGCGGAGGTTTGGATACTTCCTTTTGCGTTAAATATTTAGCTCTTGAAAAAGGATTGGAGGTCCACTCAGCCCTTGTCAACACGGGAGGTTTCAATCCGGAGGAAATAGAGTTGATTGCTTCTAATGCCGAGAGGTTGGGAGTGGCTTCTCACAGCACACTGGAGCAAACAGAAAAGTATTACCACGACATCCTTCGCTTCTTGATCTATGGAAACGTATTGAAAAATGGGACCTATCCCTTATCGGTTTCGGCTGAAAGAGTTCACCAAGCAGTTGCAATAGCAAAATATGCCAAGGAAATTGGCGCAAGTTATATCGCACACGGCAGCACAGGTGCTGGAAACGATCAGGTGCGATTCGACTTAGCGTTTCAGTTGATTTGTCCTGAAATAGAGATTTTAACGCCTATCCGAGATTTGAAGCTTTCTCGTCAACAGGAAATCGATTTTTTGGCCAAGCATGGAGTACAAAAGAGCTGGGTTCAAGCGCAATATTCCATTAATAAAGGTCTTTGGGGAACGAGTGTTGGCGGTAGTGAAACTCTTTCCTCGAACTTGCCTCTACCAGAAAGTGCTTACCCAAATAGCTTGCAAAAATGGGGAGCTGAAAAACTAGAGATTGAATTTGACAAGGGACAGGTTTGTGGCATCAATGGAATACAGATGTCGCCCGTAAATGCCATTCAAACCCTTGAAAAAATCGGTTCGAGCTATGCCATTGGAAGAGATATTCACGTGGGTGATACCATCATTGGAATCAAAGGGAGAGTAGGTTTTGAAGCGGCTGCATCTCTTCTTCTGATCAAGGCCCATCATGTCTTGGAGAAGCACACACTTTCCAAATGGCAGGCACACTGGAAGGAGCAATTGGCCAATTGGTACGGCATGTTCTTGCACGAAAGCATGTATTTCGAACCAGTCATGAGAAATATTGAAGGGTTCTTGGAAGACACGCAAAAATACGTTTCAGGGAAGGTCCTTTTAACCCTTTATCCATACCGATTTACCATTGATGGCATTGAGTCAAAACACGATTTGATGAATTCAAAGTTCGGCAGTTACGGAGAGGTGAATCAGGCTTGGACAGGCGAAGATGTAAAAGGGTTTACCAA
Organism: Crocinitomicaceae bacterium; assembly: GCA_025210175.1. Taxonomy (GTDB): domain Bacteria; phylum Bacteroidota; class Bacteroidia; order Flavobacteriales_D; family Crocinitomicaceae; genus UBA2040. The sequence goes on from JAOASF010000012.1 coordinate 5,891, forward strand.
AATTTTGGCCAATCCTATGAGGTTGTTTCAGGAAATCAATGGCGATGAAAATTAAGGTAGGAATAGTTGGAGGTACCGGTTACGTCGCTGGAGAGTTGCTAAGAGTTTTGACCCATCACCCCTTTGTCGAGTTTGATTTCATTTATTCTCAAAGCCAGGCAGGGAAAAATGTGGGAAGTGTTCACGGTGATTTATTTGGGCTCGATTTGACCTTCTCTTCGCAAATCAACCCAGAAGTGGATGTCCTTTTTTTGTGTTTGGGACATGGCCATTCTACTCAGTTCTTGACCGCAAATAGCTTGAGTGAGAAAACGGTGATTATTGATTTGTCGAACGATTTTCGTTTAGAAAAAGATTCTCTTTTTCAAGGCAAAAAGTTCACATATGGACTGGTTGCCAAGAACAAAAATGAAATTGCGAATAGCAAAGCAATTGCCAATCCTGGTTGTTTCGCAACGGCCATTCAGCACGCCCTTTTGCCTTTGGCTACGGTTGGAGAATTGAAGAAGGACGTTCATGTTCATGCCATCACAGGCTCCACAGGAGCGGGTGCGTCCTTGTCTGAAACGGCCCATTTTTCCTATCGAAATAACAATGATTCGCTGTACAAAGCATTCAACCATCAGCACATGGGAGAAATCCAGGAAACGCTTGTCAGTCTGCAAGAAAACTTTTCTCAGAATCTTCACTTTCTTCCTATTCGCGGTGCTTTTACCCGTGGAATTTTTGCCTTTATATATATGGAGACAGATTTGGATGAATCTGAGTTAATCCAGTTGTATAAGAGCTATTTTGCCCATTCAGCCTTCGTTAAAATTTCCTCCCAACCCATCCACTTGAAGCAGGTGGTGAATACCAATTTCAACCTACTTCAAATTGAAAAAATAAATGGAAAAGTCTTGATCACATCTGTACTCGACAATTTGTTGATGGGAGCGGCTGGTCAAGCAGTACAAAACATGAATCTTCTATTCAGTTTCCCGGAAACAGAGGGATTGAATTTGAAAGCAAACTTTTTCTAACAGATGAAATTATTTGATGTTTATCCGAGATTCGACATTGCTCTAACCAAAGGAAACGGTGTTTGGGTAACGGATCAAAGCGGGAAAAAATACTTGGATTTATATGGTGGCCACGGGGTGATATCTCTTGGACATGCACATCCAATCTACGTTCAAGCCATTCAAAATCAGGTGGCTCAATTGGGGTTTTATTCCAATTCGATTCAAATGCCTATTCAGAACCAGTTGGCAGAAAAATTGGCCAGTCTTTCCGGATATCCTAACCATACGTTGTTCTTGTGCAACAGCGGAGCAGAGGCCAATGAAAATGCCTTAAAGTTGGCCTAGTTCCATACAGGTAAATCGAAGGTGCTGGCTGTGAAAAATAGCTTCCATGGTCGAACTTCAGCGGCTGTGCGTGTCACCGATAATCCGGCTTTGTCGGCACAATTGAACAGAGACAATTTTGAGGTCGATTTCATTGAAATGAACGATGCATTGGCCCTAGAAAATCATCTATCAAAAGGCGACTATTGTGCCTTTATTTTGGAAGGAATTCAAGGGGTAGGAGGTTTGGATATTCCTTCGACGCTCTTCCTTCAACGAGCAAGAACCCTTTGTGACCAGAACAATACTTTGTTGGTTCTTGACGAAATCCAAAGTGGTTTTGGACGAAGTGGAAAGTTCTTCGCGCATCAGTATGCGCAAGTAGAGGCGGATCTAATTACCATGGCCAAAGGGATGGGCAATGGATTTCCTGTGGCTGGGGTATTGATTACACCAAAAATCGAAGCCAAAGCCGGTCTATTGGGAACCACATTTGGCGGAAATCACCTGGCATGTGCTGCAACAATAGCGGTTCTGGAAACCCTCGAAGAAGAAGCCTTAATGGAAAATGCCTTGGGGATGGAATGGGTTTTTAAAGCTGCATTTTCTAGGTTGAGTCAAGTGACTGTAAAAGGCAAGGGCCTCATGTTGGGACTAGAATTTTCTTTTCCAGTGAAAGAACTCAGATCTAAATTGGTCTCCGAATACCAGATATTTACCGGAGCTTCTTCCAATCCAAATTTGCTGCGAATTCTGCCTCCACTTTCTATTTCCAAGGAAGAACTATTGCATTTCTGTACCATATTAAAAAATGAACTTTCATGAAAAATTTTGTTTCCATACAAGATGTTGGCGACCCCTCAGCTTTGGTAAAGTTTGCCCAGAAATTGAAGTCGAACCCTTATCAATTGGAAGAATTGGGAAGGAGAAAAACCCTTGGTTTGGTGTTTTTGAATCCTTCCTTACGAACCCGATTGAGTACCCAGAAAGCAGCATATCAGTTAGGAATGGACGTTTTGGTGATGAATATTTCACAAGACGGTTGGACCCTTGAAACCAGGGAGGGTGCCGTTATGAATGGTACTTCGCAAGAACATATCAAGGAGGCTGTGCCTGTTATTGCTCAGTATTGCGACATCATGGGCGTGCGCACTTTTCCTTCGCTAACGAACAAGGAAACAGATTATGCGGAGAAGACACTTCAAGCCTTTATTAATTGGTCGCCTGTGCCTATTATATCCCTCGAAAGTGCAACTCTTCATCCTCTTCAATCTCTAGCGGATATGCTGACCATTGAGGAGTTTAAAAAAGTAGCGAATCCCAAGATTGTGTTGACATGGGCTCCTCATCCAAAGGCCTTGCCTCAAGCCGTTGCCAATTCTTTTTTGCAGTGGTCAAAAGCCATGGGGCATGATATTGTTGTGGCCAACCCGAAAGGAATGGACCTTTCACCCGCGTTTAGTGAGGGAATTGAAGTGATACACGATCAAAATGAGGCACTCAAGGATGCTGATTTCGTTTACGCAAAAAATTGGTCGTCGTTCACGTCCTATGGCGAAATCAATACCGATAATGAGGATTGGATATTAACGCCAGAAAAAATGGCAATGACCAACCAGGCTCAATTCATGCATTGTTTGCCAGTTAGAAGAAATGTGGTGGTATCCGATGCGGTATTGGATGGACCGAACTCTTTGGTTATCGAACAAGCCAACAACCGAACCTTTGCGGCTCAAGCGGTTTTGGCTAAAATTTTGGGCTATGAAGGATAAAATAACGGTCGTTAAAATAGGAGGAAACGTCCTGAATGAACCTCTTGTTATGGAACAAGTGTTGACTGACTTTATTCAAATGGATGGTTTCAAAATTTTGGTTCACGGAGGTGGTAAAATGGCCAGTACATTGGCGACCAAACTCGGTGTGAAAACCACGATGATTGATGGAAGAAGGGTGACAGATGCGGAAACGCTTGAGATTGCCACCATGGTTTATGCAGGTTTGATCAATAAGAACTTAGTAGCTCAATTACAGGCCAAGAAACAACTGGCAATAGGCTTGTCTGGTGTTGATTTTTCATTGCTTCTAGCCCAAAAAAGAGCCAAAGGTGAAGTAGATTATGGCTTTGTAGGAGACATACAGAAAGTTCATATCGAACCATTGATCTTGCTCCTCAATGCAGGTATTATTCCTGTGGTTTGTCCGCTTAGTCACGACGGCCATGGTCAATTGCTCAATACCAACGCCGATACCATTGCGGCCTCGTTAGCAAAGGCATTGGTGGACGATTTTGAGGTGGAGTTAATTTGTGTTTTTGACAAAAATGGCGTGCTAAGAAATTCAACAGATGAAAGCTCCAAACTGGACACGTTGAATCAAAAAGATTGTTTCGTGTTGATTCAAAAGGAGCTCATTTTCGAAGGGATGCTGCCCAAGTTGAAAAATTGCTTCGAAGCGAAAGAAAGCGGTGTAACACAAGTGAGAATTGGCGGCGTGAAATGCTTGTTGGATCCCGACCCATTTAGCACCCTAATTGTTTAGTAATGAAGGAACTTAAAAAGAAAGCCGTTGAGCTGTTGGCTGCTCTCATTGAGACACCCTCTTTTTCAAAACATGAGGAAAAAACAGCCGAATTGATAGAAACGTTTATTCGTTCCTTTGGGCATTTTCCGAGTAGGGAAGGAAACAACATTTGGGTAGTAAACAAGGGGTTCAATCCGAATAAAAAGACCCTATTGTTGAATTCGCATCACGACACGGTGAAGCCAAATTTAGGTTATACGCGCGATCCCTTCAAGTGCTCAATAGAAGGAGACAAAATCTTTGGCCTAGGTAGCAATGATGCAGGGGCGAGTTTGGTTTCGTTACTCTGTACTTTCCATCATTTGTCGGAGAAAGAAATGCCGTTTAACCTTGTGTTTCTGGCCAGCGCAGAAGAGGAAATATCAGGTAAAAATGGTGTTGAGATGGTGCTGAAAAGGTTACCTGAAATACATTTGGGAATAATCGGAGAACCAACAGAAATGAATCTAGCCATAGCTGAAAAAGGGCTTTTGGTGATTGATGCTGTGGCAATCGGAAAAGCCGGTCATGCAGCACATCCCAATCTAGAAAATTCAATTTACATGGCAATGCGTGATATACACTGGATATCGAAATATGAATTTCCGATCGCATCCCCTTTTTTAGGCAAGGTTCACATGACCGTTTCTCAAATAAGCGCGGGAGAAAAGCACAATCAAGTTCCTGCGGAAACCCTTTTCACGATTGACGTTCGTATTCCCGAATCCTATACGCTGGAACAAGTGTTTCAAACCATCGATGAGCATACCGAGAGCAACTTGCAAGCTCGTTCTTTTCGGCTGAAGCCAAGCAGTTTAAATCCAGAACATGAGTTGGTGAAAGCAGGGCAAGCGTTAGGGATGGAAGTCTTTGGTTCACCTACCTTGAGCGATCAGGCCTTGATGCCTTTTCCAACCGTAAAGCTCGGTCCAGGCAATTCCGAAAGATCGCATGCAGCTGATGAGTATGTGCACCTATCGGAGATTGAAGAGGGGATAGAAAAATACATCAGATTAATAGAAAAATACGCAACAGATGAAATTGTGGGATAAAGGATATACGACCGACGAATTGGTTGAAAAATATACCGTTGGAAATGACAGAGAATCGGATTTACTTTTGGCGAAGTACGATGTTTTGGGCAGTTTGGCACATACACAAATGTTGCACGAAGTTGGTTTGCTTTCCCAGGATGAAATCAGTAGCATCCAATTGGGCTTAGAGGAAATATTAGCAACGATTGAAGCTGGCGAATTTTTGATAGAAGCCCATTATGAGGATGTTCACAGCAAGGTGGAACAGGTCTTAATCGAAAAAATTGGGGATGCCGGTAAGAAAATTCACATGGCGCGTTCGAGAAACGATCAGGTTCTGGTGGACTTGCACCTGTTGGCAAAGGTTGAATTGCAGCGTATTTCCCAAAAAATCAACGACTTGTTTGATCAGTTTCAAGCGCTGAGTGAAGAACACAAAGCGGTCTTGTTG
>JAOASF010000054.1 GCA_025210175.1 Crocinitomicaceae bacterium
ACTGTATGCTGCTTGCTGGAGAAGAAATAAAAAGAGGAAAAAGACTATGTAGAACACTAATCATACCTACTTTTCTCTGATCTATATGAGCAAAAAAAGGAGCACCTAGATGCTCCTTTTCTTTTTGTCAATCAATGACTTTATTTTTAAATAAGACTAATTCATCTCTCCTTTTAACTTTTCTGCGTTCTCAGCTACTTTCAAGGCGTCGATCATCTCTTGGATGTCTCCGTTCATAAAAGCGCTTAGATTGTACATGGTTTTACCGATTCGGTGGTCTGTAATACGTCCTTGTGGATAGTTGTACGTGCGTATTTTGGCTGAACGGTCTCCAGTAGATACCAAAGTCTTACGAGCTGCGGCTCTTTCTTCCAAAATTTTGTCCAATTCCAATTGATACAAACGCGAGCGCAAAACGGAAATGGCTTTTTCCAAGTTTTTGTGTTGGGAACGACCATCTTGACATTCCACGACCAATCCAGAAGGAATATGGGTCAAACGAATGGCAGATTCGGTCTTGTTGACGTGCTGTCCACCCGCACCCGAAGCACGGAAAGTATCTTTGCGGACATCACCCATGTTCAATTCGAAATCCACTTCTTCTGCTTCTGGCAAAACGGCTACGGTAATTGCCGATGTATGCACTCGACCTTGCGATTCGGTTTCAGGAACGCGTTGTACACGGTGAACCCCAGATTCGAATTTCAAGGCTCCGTAAATTCCTTCGCCTGAAACTTCCATGGAGATTTCTTTGTACCCTTTCGTTGTTCCTTCAGAAGAGTTTAATATATCGCATTGCCAACCCATAGCCTTGAAATACATGGTGTACATGCGGTATACGTCTTCCACGAAAATACAGGCTTCGTCACCTCCTGTACCAGCACGCAATTCGATGATGGCATTCTTGTCGTCTTCTGGATCTTTTGGAATCAACATATACTTGATCTTTTCCTCCATTTCCGGTTTCGAAGACTCCAATTCATCGATTTCCATTTTGGCCATTTCACGCATTTCTTGGTCGGTCTCCGTTTCCAAAAGTTCGCGCGACGACTTGATGTTAGAAAGTAGATTCTTGTACTCGTGGTACACGTTGTCCATTTCCTCCAAGTCTTTGTACTCCTTGTTGAGTTTGACATAGCGCTTCATATCGGCGATGATGTCTGGATCCACGATCAATTTTCCCCCCTCAACAAAGCGGTAGTGAATGGCTTCTAATTTTGGCAATAAATCGCTCATATACGTATAGGTTGAAGCGAGTGAAGCTTAGGTAAGCAACACCGCCTTTCCGTTTCTAATTTAATATTCGAATGTTCCGTAAGGTGACTGAATCGTCAACTTTTTACCTTGGTTGGCCTCAACGCGACCAACAATTTGCGCGTCGATGTTGAAGGACTTGGAAATCTCGATAATGTCTTGTGCTACTTCTGCAGGAACATACAATTCCATGCGGTGTCCCATGTTGAATACCTTGTACATTTCTTTCCAATCTGTTTTCGATTCTTCTTGAATCAATTTAAACAGGGGAGGAATCGGGAACAAGTTGTCCTTGATGACGTGAACGTTGTCTACAAAATGCATGACTTTCGTTTGCGCCCCACCCGAACAGTGAACCATTCCATGAATGTTTGAACGATGAGCGTCCAAGATTTTCTTGATCACTGGAGCATAGGTTCTAGTTGGAGATAGAACCAATTTACCTGCGTCGATAGGAGACCCTTCAACAGAATCGGTTAAACTTTTCGATCCTGAATAAACAAGGTCTTCTGGTACACTTGGGTCAAAACTTTCAGGGAAGTTAGCTGCTAATGTTTTGTTGAATACATCGTGACGAGCAGAAGTCAATCCGTTTGACCCCATACCACCGTTGTATTCCGTTTCGTATGTAGCTTGTCCGTAAGAAGCCAAACCAACGATTACGTCTCCGTCTTTAATGTTGTGATTCGAAATTACATCCGAACGTTTCATGCGACAAACGACAGTTGAGTCAACGATAATGGTACGAACCAAGTCGCCCACATCAGCTGTTTCACCTCCTGTTGATTGGATACCAATTCCTTGATTACGAAGGTCGGCAAGAAGTTCCTCAGTACCATTGATGATGGCAGAAATAACTTCTCCTGTAATTAGGTTTTTGTTTCTTCCGATAGTAGAAGAAAGTAAGATATTATCCGTTGCACCTACACAAAGTAGGTCGTCGATATTCATGATCAAAGCATCTTGAGCGATTCCTTTCCAAACGTCCAAGTTGCCAGTAGTTTTCCAATACATGTAAGCCAAAGAAGACTTCGTTCCAGCCCCATCCGCATGCATTACGATACAGTAATCCTCATCTCCTGTCAAAGTATCAGGAACGATTTTACAGAATGCTTGTGGGAATAAACCTTTGTCCACATTCTTGATTGCGTTGTGAACTTCTTCTTTTCCGGCTGAAACGCCGCGTTGTTGATAACGTGTATCCGACATGTCTTGATTTTGAGAGTGCAAAGATACCACTTGCTACGCAGAAATGGAAGTCTAGTTTTTACCCATTGGGGTTCACTCTGCATTTTGATATTCGAGCAGATCTCCTGGCTGACAATCCAATGCTTCACAAATCAATTCCAATGTAGAAAAGCGGATGGCTTTGGCCTTGCCAGATTTGAGAATGGACAGGTTGACCACACTAATTCCAATTTTCTCGGAAAGTTCCTTGAGTTGCATTTTGTTTTTGGCTAGCTCTACGTCTAGGTTTACGATGATGCTCATGACTAGACGGTTAGTGAGGCTTCATACGAAGAAATCAAACGCTTTAAATTGGCCTCATTCTTTCCCCAAGAATACATCTGAAATAGACAAACGGAAATGAATTTAACCTTCGTTGTATTTCCATTCTTCCAAATGTCTACATAGATGTTTTCACCCCATGATTTAAAGGTCATTTTAGTGGTCGCAAAAATTTTGTCCTCGGATTCATAACGAATTGTGGCTTTGTTTTGGACAAGGATTTCTTTCAGGTTTTCTTTCAGTACTTCAAAAGGCAATTCAGATTCAATTTCATATGTGATTTTTTCTGAAAAAATATTGAATACACTGGTAAAGTAATTTTTAAAGCGATAATTCTTCCGTGCAATAATATTAAATGCAAAAATGGCAAAAAGTACATTTAAGTAGGTGACCGTGTAAGGGTAATAAACTGAGTTTTCGTGGTCTAATTTTGCAATTAATATTGATCCTCCACCGATGAAAAGAATTGCCAAGATATTTTTTATCGTTCTCATAAATTGAATTTTTCTTCAAATATATAAAAACATTAATAAATTAATGATAAACATTAATTTATTTTCGATTAACATCATAAAAAAAGGCCAATCGACCGCATAAAACGATGGAATGACCTTAAGTAAGGTAAATGTAAACTAAATCTTACAATACCGCACTAGAAGTAGGGAATGCGCGATCAACTTTTTTGAAAAGACCTTGCAAAACTTTACCAGGACCAACTTCAACAACCTCGGAACAACCGTCAGCGATCATTTGATTCATGATTTGCGTCCATTTAACCGGAGCAGTCAATTGTTCGATCAAGTTTTTCTTGATTTCATTTGGATCTGAGATAGCTGTTGCCGTTACGTTTTGATACACCGGACAAGTTGGCGTGTTGAAAGTCGTCCCTTCGATAGCTGCTGCTAATTCTTCTCGAGCTGGTTGCATCAAAGGAGAGTGGAATGCACCACCTACAGGCAATACCAAAGCACGTTTTGCTCCCGCTTCTGTCAATTTTGCACAAGCCGCCTCAACAGCTGGGATAGCTCCAGAAATTACCAATTGTCCCGGACAGTTGTAATTCGCAGCAACGACAACTCCGTCTACTTCAGCACAAACTTTTTCAACTACTTCGTCTTCCAATCCTAAGATGGCAGCCATTGTCGATGGAACCGCCTCACAAGCCGCTTGCATTGCCAAAGCTCTCTTTGAAACCAAAGAAAGCGCATCTTCGAATTTCAACGTTTTGTTGGCTACCAAGGCAGAAAACTCACCTAAAGAGTGACCAGCAACCATGTCTGGTTGGAAGTTGTCTCCCAAACATGCAGCCAAAATTGTCGAGTGCAAGAAAATCGCTGGCTGCGTTACTTTCGTTTGTTTCAATTCTTCGTCTGTTCCTTCGAACATTATTTTCATGATGTCGAAACCAAGAATTTCATTGGCTTTTTCGAACATTTCTTTTGCCTGAGCTGATGCTTCGTAAAGATCTTTACCCATTCCTGAGAATTGAGCACCTTGACCTGGGAATACGTATGCTTTCATATTTCAATTTTAGAGCGTCAAAAGTAAAAATTTCCTTGGAATAGACTATTGGACTGGAGGACTGTCGGAGTTAGGAGTCAGGAGACAGGACTTTGTGACATATTAATCCGTCACCCTATTTTCATCGGAACTCCAATCTGTCAATCTGTAATTTTCCAATTTTCCAATCCGTTAATCTCAAAGTTCACGCAAAGACGCGAAGAAACGAATGATGAATTCCGAATGATGAATGCCGAATGACTCTTGACTCTTGACTGTTGACTCTTGACTGTTGACTTTTGACTATGGAGGAAGAATTGAATTTAAATCTCATACAGGAAAACGAGAAATCTTCTACAGAGCAATTTGAAATCTGCTAATCTGCAATCTGTAATTTTCGCACGCTA
>JAOASF010000055.1 GCA_025210175.1 Crocinitomicaceae bacterium
CACCACCATTAAGAAATCTTTCGGAAAATAATCGAGCAAACAGAAGGGACGCGTACCGGGTTCTCTTCGGTCGAAATAGCGTGAATAATTTTCAATTCCCGGACAGTACCCCAGTTCACGCATCATTTCCAAATCGTAAGAGGTTCGCTCTTCAAGGCGTTTACTCTCCTCGATTTTACCTTCTTTTCGAAAATTCTCCACCTGTACCACCATGTCGTCTTGTATTTCAACGATGGCTTGTCGCGTGTTTTCAGGTGAGGAGACAAAAATATTGGCCGGATAGATTTGTATTTCTTGAAAATCTTCGAGTTTGGTATTGTTTTCAGGGTCTATGGAAGTAATTTTTTCAATTTCATCTCCCCAAAACTCTACGCGAATGGCATAATCTGCATAGGCCAAGTAGATATCAACGGTGTCTCCCTTCACACGAAACATTCCGCGAGAAAATTCTTGCACTGAACGCGAATAAAGGTTTTCTACAAGGCGCAACAAAAATTTATTTCGGGCAATTACCTGTCCCACTTTCAAGGGCATGACGCTCTTGGCAAATTCATTTGGGTTACCTATACCGTAAATGCACGATACTGAGGATACAACGATGACATCTCTTCTTCCGGAGAGCAGGGCCGATGTGGCCGAAAGTCTCAATTTTTCGAGCTCGTCATTTACCGCAAGGTCCTTTTCTATATAAGTTCCAGTTACCGGCAAATAGGCCTCTGGCTGGTAGTAATCGTAATAAGATACGAAGTATTCTACCGCATTTTCTGGAAAAAACTGCTTGAATTCACCATAGAGCTGAGCGGCCAAGGTTTTGTTGTGCGAAAGAATCAAAGTAGGACGGTTCAACTCCTTGATTACATTGGCGACCGTAAAAGTTTTTCCCGATCCTGTAACGCCCAGCAGGGTTTGAGCAAAGGTGTTGTTTTTCACTCCTTCAACCAAACTTTTAATCGCATTGGGCTGATCTCCCGTAGGTTGAAAATCTGACTTTAACTGAAAATCCATGTGCCTGTAAAATTACACAAAGCTTTCGGTGAAGGTGTGTGAAGCTTCCTTAAAAGTTGCAGCAATTGTATATTTGCAACTTAAATTTTTTCACTTCATGATTTGGTTGGTTTTTCTGTTGATTGTATTCGGGCTTTTGGCTTTGGATTTAGGTGTCTTCAATAAAGGATATCACCAAGTGAGCATGAAGGAATCCTTGAAATGGACGGGGATTTGGGTAGCTCTGGCCTTGTTGTTCGGAGGTGCCGTCTATTTCATTTACGAACACAACTGGTTTGGGGTAAATCACCACGGAGCTAGTCCCGCGCAAGCCATGCTCGACTACTATGCGGGCTATTTGATTGAAGAGTCACTCAGTCTGGATAATATTTTTGTCATCGCCCTTGTTTTTAAGTTTTTTAAGGTGGAACAAAAGTACCAACACAACATCCTTTTTTGGGGAATCATTGGCGCAGTCGTTTTCCGCTTGATCATGATTTTGTTAGGAACGGCCTTCGTTCGTCAGTTTGAATGGTCGACCTATGTTTTTGGAATCATCTTGGTGTATTCTGCTTTGAAAATGTTGAAAGAAGAGGATGAAGAAAGTGACTTCAAGGATACCATTGGCGTTCGTTTGGTTTCCAAAATGTTCAAGATCAATTGGAATATCAAGGATGGACGCTATTTCATTCGTGAAAATGGAAAACGAGTTGCAACATCCTTCTTCGTTGCTTTGATTGTGGTTGAGTTTTCAGATATCCTATTTGCCGTAGACTCTATTCCGGCCATCTTCGCCATTACGACCGATCCATTTATTGTTTTCACATCGAATATTTTTGCCATTCTGGGATTGCGAAACATGTATTTCTTCTTGGCCAACATGCTGGATCGTTTCCACTACATGAAGTTCTCCTTGATTGCGGTATTGATGTTTGTGGGAATCAAAATGTTGCTCGTTCACTATTTGCATATTCCAACCAGTATTTCCTTAATTGTAATCGTGCTGCTTTTGGCCAGTGGAATTGTTTACTCCCTCATTGCGAGTTCACACCAAGAGAAATGAGAAAGATCATTCACATTGACATGGATGCCTTTTTCGCCTCTGTTGAGCAACGTGATTTTCCGGAAACAAGAAACAAACCAGTAGCTGTAGGAGGCTCCGAAGAAAGAGGAGTGGTGTCAGCAGCGAGTTATGAAGCACGTAAGTTCGGCGTTCGTTCTGCCATGCCCGGCAGTCGAGCAAAGGAACTTTGTCCAGAGTTGATTTTCATGCGGCCTCGTTTTGATGTTTACAAACAAGTTTCCGAGCAAATTCATACCGTTTTTCGACGCTATACCGACCAAATCGAACCACTTTCCTTTGATGAAGCTTATTTGGATGTTACTGAAAATAAAATGGGCATTACCTCGGCGACCTTCGTTGCACAGTCGATTAAAAATGACATTCAAGAACTAACTGAACTGACCGCTTCGGCTGGTGTATCGTACAATAAATTTCTCGCCAAAATGGCCTCGGATATGGACAAACCGAATGGTTTGTACGTCATAGAACCCAAAGATGCCAAAGCCTTTATCGATCAATTACCGATTGAGAAGTTTCATGGCGTCGGGAAAACGACTGCTCCCAAGTTGCAAGAATTGGGTATCTGGAAGGGCAAAGATTTGCGTCGTTTTTCGGAGAAGGACTTGCAACATTATTTTGGGAAAACCGGATTGTATCTTTTTCAAATTGTTCAAGGCCAAGACGATCGGCCCGTTCAAAGTAATCGCGATCGAAAATCAATCGGGGTAGAAAATACCTTGGCTCAAAATGTTCAGGATGAAACGGAACTGTGGGAAATAGCCACCAAGATTTTGCGCAACCTAACCAAAAGACAAGAGAAATCAGATAGAAAAGGAAGAACCTTGACTTTCAAAATCCGCTACTCCGATTTTTCAACCTTTTCCAAAAGTAAAACAGTGGATTATGACTTGGTGGAATTGGACGATTTTATGAACGAAGGGGTTCAACTTTTTAACCACTTTATACCCCTCGATCGCCCCGTTCGTCTCATCGGATTTTCCATCAGCGGTTTCAATAGAGATACTCCCGAAGAAACGCAATTGAGCATTTTTTAACGGTAAAACAACATGGAATCAACCCCTTTGATTTCGAAACTAGCATTACCTTTGCCCCAGAAATAAAAGTGTGATGAAAATTTACAACAACATATTAGAAACAATTGGCAATACGCCTTTGGTGAAACTAAACAAGTTGACCAAGGAAGTGAAAGGAACCGTATTGGCAAAAGTGGAAACAACCAATCCGGGTAACTCCGTAAAGGATCGCATGGCGCTTAAAATGATTGAAGACGCCGAAAAGGCGGGACTGATCAAACCAGGCGGAACGGTTATTGAAGGTACTTCAGGAAATACGGGAATGGGCTTAGCTCTGGCATGTATCATCAAGGGGTACAAGTTGATTTGTGTGTTGAACGACAAGCAATCCAAAGAAAAAATGGACATCCTTCGTGCAGTGGGTGCAGAGGTGGTGGTTTGTCCTACGGCTGTAGATCCATCCGATCCACGTTCTTACTACAGCGTCTCCAAAAGATTGGCGGCTGAAACACCGAATTCGTGGTATGTTAATCAATACGACAACCTTTCCAATCGTCAAGCGCATTACGATCAAACGGGACCTGAAATTTGGGAACAAACCGAAGGGAAAATCACGCATTTTGTGGTGGGAGTTGGAACAGGAGGAACCATTTCTGGGGTCGGAAAATACTTGAAGGAAAAGAACCCAAATATCAAGATTTGGGGAATTGACACCTATGGTTCTGTTTTCAAAAAATACAAGGAGACAGGGATTTTTGACGAGAACGAGATTTATCCATACATCACAGAAGGGATTGGAGAAGACATCTTACCAGCAAATGTCGATTTCGACATCATTGATTTGTTCGAAAAGGTAACCGATAAGGACGCAGCGGTTTATACCCGCAAATTGGCTCGTGAAGAAGGAATTTTCGTTGGTAACTCTGCCGGAGCGGCCATCAAGGGGATTCTTCAATTGAAAGAGGAAATCAAAGAAGACGACGTAGTGGTGGTGTTGTTCCACGATCACGGAAGTCGCTATGTTGGTAAAATTTTCAACGACGACTGGATGCGCGAAAGAGGATTCTTGGAAGAAGATATCAAAACGGCCAATGACCTGATTGAACGTCATGCAGATTTGCCATTGCTAACCTTGTTTGCCGAAGAGTTGGTATCGCATGCCGTAGCCAAAATGCGCAAGTTTGGTATCTCACAAATTCCAGTTATGAAAGACGGACAGTTTGTCGGGTCATTGGATGAAAATAGAGTTTACCAAACCTTGGTTGAAAGTCCTGAGTTGATTGATGCGCCAATTTCTTCCATCATGCAGGCTCCACTGCCGATGGTGAAGGAAAAAAGCACAGTCGATGAAATTTCAAGACTGATCAACAAGGAGGTGTCTGCCGTTTTGGTTCAAATGGAAAACGGTTCGTACAATATTATTACCAAGCACGATATTATCGCATCACTGGGTTAATGAAATACAAAGATCAAATGGGGCGCGTGGTGGAACTTGGTTCTGCTCCGTGCCGCATTGTTTCTATCGTTCCCTCACAGACCGAACTATTATACGACCTGGGATTGGAAAACGAAACCGTAGGAATTACCAAGTTTTGCATCTACCCGGACCGCTGGTTTCGAAGCAAGCAACGAGTAGGGGGGACCAAAAACTTAAACTTGGATGCCATTCGAGCTCTCCAACCAGATTTAATCATCGGCAACAAGGAGGAAAATACACTTGAAGATATTCTTGCCTTGGAAAAGGAATTCCCTGTTTGGATGAGTGATATTTTCACCTTGGACGATTCATTGGAGATGATTCGCGATTTGGGCGCAATTACTGAAAAAGAAAAGGAAGCCAAGCGATTGGTGAAACAAATTCAAACCAATTTCACCCAACTTTCAAAGCCTAAAAAAAGAATTTCAGTTGCCTATTTCATTTGGAAGGATCCCTATTATATGGCGGGTACACAAACCTTTATTGATGCCATGATAGATGCCTGTGGTTTGGAAAATGTAGTGAAGGAAGAGCGCTATCCAGAATTGACTCCAAAACACTTGGAAGAGGCTGATTTTCTCCTTTTTAGTTCAGAACCCTATCCCTTTAAACCAGAGATGAAGGCCGAATTGGAAAATGTCTTTCCCAATAAGAAGGTTGTTTTTGTGGATGGGGAATATTTTTCGTGGTACGGGTCCCGCCTCAAAGATGCTCCTCGTTACTTCGAAAACCTGTTAAAGGAATTAATTGTTTAACTGAATCATTTCGCTCGTAATCGCAAACTTCAAGAGCTCATTCAAGGGGTAATGGTCTGGTTTGAAGTAAATTTTTCCGTCGAGATTCAACTCCTTGTCTTTAAACTCCTTGATTCGGAGATCAATGTTTTCAATGCTTTTGAATAAGGTATTGCTTGATTTGTAAATGTTAAACATCTGAATGAAACCAACGATAAATGGATTTCCGGTTAGTTGGGTTGTATAGGCAGGTGAGCCCGATATTTCAAAGAGTACTTCTGGGTCTAAAACAATTTTGATATCCTTTTTCTTCGAACTAATGAGGACCGTTTTAGGATTGATTTGTCGCAACTTGTAATCAAATATACCATTGGTCAATTTCTCTCCTTTTACCTCCCAGCCATTTTCCATCAAGATACCCACATTGGTAATGGCTTCTTTGAAGTCGATATCTTCTTTGAAAGTCAACAAAAGATCTATTTCTGGACTTACCCTCAAGCCTTCATTGGTGTTCTGAATATCGGTGTTGCGATAATTGAAACTGATTCCCACCAAGGGGGGTAAGAAGAGACCATAGGCCTCAAAGGTTGAATTAATGGTATCGCGCAGACTCTGGGGAATGATTTGTGAACGGAAATGAAAACCGTCCTTTTCCAGGGTATAAATGTTGTCTGAACGGTCACTGAATGCAGGGTTCAGTTTGAAGTCGCCATTTACTTGTATTTGCTGAAGTACCTCGTTAACGTTTAATTTAACTTCTTTAAAAACAGAGCTTTTTCCAAACAAACCTTGATTGGTATACAGGTGTAACATACCTGCATCCCTCAAGTTGAAAAACTGATCTGTTTTGCCATCTTTAGAAGCGAGCAATTGATTGGCATATTTCTGAAATTTGCCTCTTTCTTCTTTTTCAAAGGAGGCTCCGCTCATTTTGCGCAAAACAAGTAATTGTTGATCGGTATTGGCAAAAACGGTGGTGGAATCGAAGTAATTGGCCTTGTTGCGATTGAATCGTTCCAGGTTTTTGATGTCGATAACAAATCCCAAGAGTTGCGTTTCCAATTCGTTCACCCCAAAAAGAGCAAAGTTGTTCAAGAAATCCAAGCCTATGTTTTTACTTGGCCCTTTGTAATTGCGCTTGTTTTTGATTTCCTCATTGATTACGGCGAGCAGTTCTTTGTCGCGCGCTTCCATCAACACTGTGAATATCGTCTTGCGCAATACCTCTGTACCCTTTACCACTGTCACAAAATTTGAGTTTTCGGGAATGGCACGAGTGATTTTTTCGTCGGTTTGAATATTGAGAAAGCGCAATACAGAAGTCAAACTAAAGAGTACAGCAAAGCCCAAAAGTATGGATAAGGACGTACGAATAGTTAGACGAAACTTCATGGAAATCAAAAATAAGATAATTGCCTAAATACTATCTTTGCGGGCATGGGAAAATTACTTTTTTCGATTCTTAAGTTATTTGGCTGGAAGATAGACCCTAAGTCGCCACAGGGAGTTAAAAAATGTGTCGTGGTCATGGGGCCACATACCTCCAATTGGGACTTTATCATCGGTAGAATTGCCTTTGGGCATTACAAAGTAAAGGCGAAATTTCTAATCAAAAAAGAGCTGTTTTTTCCGCCGATGGGTTGGCTTCTAAAGGCTTTGGGAGGAATTCCTGTGGATCGTCAAAAGGGATCGAACTTAACCGACCAAGCTGTGAAGATCATCATGAATTCCGATGAAATATTCATGGTTTTTACGCCAGAAGGAACACGATCGTACAACCCAAAATGGAAACGCGGGTTTTACTACATTGCTCAAAAAGCTCAAGTGCCGATTTATGTAGGCTACATCGACTACAAAAAGAAAATTGGTGGTTTCGACTCCTTGTTTGAACCTACCGGAAATGTGGAGGCAGACATTCAGGAGTTAAAACGTCGACTGTCGAAGTACGAGGGTCGAGTTCCTGAAAATGGAATCCGCGTTTAACGTTCGATTCGTCCTGTTTTTTTGTTGAAACCATACGGACAGTGCTTGCAGCCACTCTTGCAGCAGTATCCTCTCTTCAAATGATATTTTTCAGTGAAAACGATGAAGCCTTCGGGCGACATGTAAAAGTCTTCGGGTTCTAGTTTTTTGCGTTTGGAAAATCCGCTCATGTCATCACTCATGCTACAAAAATAGATATACCTTCGAACTATGGCAGAAATAAATCCGCAAATAGTCTTGCCTTCGCCTTTGCAATCGGTCGAATGGCCAAGCCTGGTAAAGGAGGAGTTTACAGAGAGAAACTTGCGCTTGTTTTTCAAGCGAGATGATTTGATCCACCCGTTTATTTCAGGAAACAAATGGCGGAAATTAAGATTGAATATTGAGCACTGTCAGCAATTGAAAAAAGCAGGCATCCTTTCCTTCGGTGGAGCCTATTCCAATCACTTATTAGCCTTAGCTGCAGCTTGTCAACTAGCTGGAATAAAATCCATAGGCTTGGTTAGAGGGGAAGAGTTGGACAAAAATGCCAATGAATTGCTTCAAAAATGTGCTGAGTTGGGAATGGAGTTACTTTTTCTTACACGTGAAGAATACGCTTTGCGCGATGATTGGGAATATCTTTCGGAATTAAAATCCGAATTTTCGTCCTACTATGTTGTTCCGGAAGGAGGTAAGAACTTTTATGGTATCATCGGCTGTCAAGACATTGTAGGAGAAATTGAACTTCCTTTCGATGATTTGTGGTTGCCTCAAGGAACTTGCACTACATCTGTGGGTGTGGCTATGACGCTCCACGAACAGCAAACCCTACACGCTGTTCCCGTCTTGAAAGGATTCGATGTGGAAAAGGAAGTAAAAGGGCTGATTATGAATAACTTGAACGACGAAAGTTGGGTGACGGATGTTTTGGATCAAATGGTTATTCATCCGAACGGTCACTTTGGAGGTTATGGCAAGGTGACACCTGAATTGACTGCTTTTATTGAAGAAATGCAGAGGGAAATTCAAGTAAAATTCGATCCTGTGTACACTGGTAAAACTTTTAAAACTTTGCTTGATTTCTATAGAACTACTCCTGAGCTGGAGAACAAGGACATTGTTTTTCTTCACACCGGAGGAGTTTTCCCCTAAAAGAAAAGGGAAACCTTTCGATTTCCCTTCCCTGTATATTGGATAATTTTTTATCTAATTTTTCTTCTTCTATCGCCGTTAACAAAGGCGTATTTAAAGTACAATTCAGCTGCACCGAAAAGACCGGTTACGTGGCGACTAGTAGAAAGTGGCGCATCGTATGCCAAACCGAAAGAGAAGTTTTCCAAAGTCATTCCGAAAGTGGCAGAAAGCAAGCCTGTGTTGCGGTAGTACAAACCGAAACTCATCAATCTGTCTTGAACGAAAATGGTTCTTCTTGACCCTTCCTTCAAAATCAAATCAATGGATCCACCCCCTTGAATGAAGTTGATTGGCCCTTGCTTGAACATCACCAATCTTGGCGAAAGCAAGAAACGGTATTTTCTCAAGCGGATGTTGGCCTCGGTGTGCAACAAGTACTGTGGGTACAACTCGTTGATAATTTCGCGATGGGTAACATTTGGTCGGTTGATGTGGTTCATCGATAATCCAATGTTGAATCGAGAATCGTTACGTGTAAGCGTTTGGTAATACACTCCAGCACCAAAGTCGAAAGTTGTAAACTTACGGTTCGATGGTTCGTAAGTGGGTTGTGTATTGTCGAATGCAATTCCATTCCACTGGTTATCCCAAGTTTGAAATGAATTGTTGGCCGTTCGATTGATAAAACCAGGTCGCATACCTAAGGAAAACAAGCTGTTTCTACTCACTTCCATGGTGTAAGAAATAGGAACAGAGGCCGATACAGAAGTTAAACGAGCCGAACCTACATCGTCGTGCGTTGCTTGCAATCCAGCACCAAACCATCCACTAGCTAAGGTGTTTTGCCCAAGACGGGTTTCACCAGCAAAAGAGCTAGTAATAAAAGGAGACGCCAGAGTCGTTAACCATTGGGTTCTATTGTTGATAAAGAAACTGTAGTCTTGACGAGTTGCAGCCGTTGCAGCTGGGTTCAAAAGTGAAGGTGCCTGTTGCCATAAACTAAAGTAGGGATCTTGTTGTGCCTGAGCAGAAACAGTGATACCGATGGCTAATGCAGCTATAATTTTTTTCATGGAAATTCTTATTTGTATAGGGTTACGGTTCCTGATTTTTTGGCTTCTACACCGTCAATCAACGTGTACTCTAAGGTCCAAAGGAAAGCGCCGGGATTCAATGCTTGACCGTTCATTGTTCCATCCCATCCTTCTTCTTGATCCTTGGTTTCGAACATCAATGCGCCGTAACGATCAAAGATTCGGAAGGTCATTTTTTCAATACCAGGTCCTTTTACAAATACTTTTTCGTTCACCCCATTGTCGTTTGGCGAAAAGCTATTGGGAACATCAATTACATCGATAAATTTAACAGTTACCAATGCTGAGTCGCGAATGGCACATCCGTCCAACGAAAGATATTCGACCACACAGTACTGAGTAAGTAATGGTGAAGCGAATGCTCCGTCACAAGTGGGACAGTCGTATAATTCATTCGGAATCCAGTTGTATGAAGCACCACCGTATCCAGTCGCCAATAAAAAGGCCGTTCCACCCATTTCTATGGTCGTATCTCCAATAACTTCCATTGAATCAGGGTAAGTTCCTACGTGAATGGTTTCACTGTAAGTCGATTGTGAATTGGGACCAGTAACCGTAAGGGTTACAAGAAAATCTCCCGCCGTGTTGAAACAGATGGGAGGTGGGTACTGACCGTTATAGGTTGCAGGAGTACCTCCTACGAAGGTCCAATCAAAGTTGTTAATATCTCCAGTAGATGTACTCGAAAAGATGATGCAATCATCGATACATGCAATGGTGTCGTTTCTCTCAAAGTCGGCCACTACCTGTGCGTATGACAGACTGTTTAGGAGTAATAAGGCTATGAAAGCTGTTGCGTATTTCATATGTTTTTTTAAGTCTTTTACGAAAGTAAATAAAAAAGTTATTTTCAGTTAATAAATCCCATTTTGTCCAATTATTTAAACCAACGAACGAAGTAGGTCAACCGTTTGTTTTGCTTCTTTTACATCGTGCACTCTCAACAGGTCCACTTTCTTTTGAACCAGATAGGAGTGAAGGGCCGTTGTTCCATTCAGAGCCTCGTCTGCATCCACATTCAAGGTCTTTTGAATGAAGGATTTTCTGCTGATTCCCATCAGTATAGGCTGCTTCATTCGGGTGAACGATTCGATGTTGCTCAACAACTCAAAATTCTGCTCTACCGTTTTCGCGAAGCCAATTCCCGGATCGAGGATCAAGTTGTCAAAACCCAAGGCTTGGAGTTGCTCGGCCTTTTGGTTTAACAAACTCACCACCTCTTTTGTTACATCTGTATATTCAGTTTGCTTCTGCATAGTGGCTGGAGTGCCCCGCATGTGCATGGCGATATAGGGTATTTTTAACTGGGCCATCAATGGAAGCATATCAGGATCTAAGTCGCCTCCAGATACATCATTGATGAGATGTGCACCGGCATCAACTGCGGCCCGAGCTACTTTCGAGCGAAAAGTATCTACAGAAACCAAAGCCTCTGGAAAAGCGCGATTGATTTCCTTTACAGCTCTGGTAATGAGGTTGATCTCCTCCTCTAGGGCAACATCCTTGGCTCCAGGACGGGTAGAGTAGGCTCCTATATCAATGAAGCTCGCACCATCTTGAAGCATTTGTTCAACCTGATTGAGGAGTTGAGTGTGGGAAGAAACTCTGCTCTTTGCAAAAAAGGAATCGATGGTAAGGTTGATGATTCCCATGATTTTCGTTTCGTCAAAGAAGTAGGTATTTTGACCGAGCTGTATCGACTTGTTTCCTTTAAAATAGTTAACTTCATCGCTGTTTTTTTGCAAATTATCCATATGAGTCACACTTCATCAGAGTACACAAATGTAATCAATGCTTCAAGAGAAATTTTTTCGAAAAAAACGATTGATTACGGTACCGCATGGAGAATCCTAAGACCCAGTTCTTTAACGGATCAAATCTTTATCAAAGCACAGCGAATTCGAACGATTCAGGAGACTGGAGAGAACAAAGTTGGCGAGTCCATAGAAGGCGAATTCGTGGCCATCGTGAACTACTGCATCATGGCTTTGGTTCAACTTATGGAAAAGGATCTTGTTAATTTGGAGTTAAAGGCAGAGGAAGCTGTTCAATTATATGATAAATATGCAGGACAAGCCTTCGATTTGATGTTGAAGAAAAATCACGACTATGGTGAGGCTTGGCGAGATATGCGCGTGTCTTCTTTGACTGACTTGATTTTGATGAAAATTTTGCGTGTAAAGCAAATCGAGGACAACAAAGGAAACACCGTTATTTCAGAAGGAATTGACGCGAATTATTTTGACATGTTGAACTATTCAGTTTTTGCACTTATTCATTTGAACTATGGCCAAAACAACTAACTTAAATCCAGTTGCCCGCATAGGCGGAAGATCTATTTATATCAATGTATTTTTAATATTGCTCAACCTGCTCGGGCTAAGCCTGATTGTGATGTCTCATCACAAGCATTTTGAAGAGTCGAGCATTTGGCTTCCCATCAGCGGATACGGCATATTTGTCTTCTCCATCTTGGGCTTGATTCTTTTTAAAGGAAGACTGCTCATGAATAGCTTCTCGAGAATTTTGGTCGGTGGGTTGTTCATTGTTTCCGGTTTGGTTAAAGCAAACGACCCCATCGGTTTTTCCTACAAACTAGAAGAATATTTCGAAGATGGTGCCTTGGCTTTTCGCATCAAGGAATGGTTTGGAGCACCTGAGTTTAGCCTTGAGTGGTTTATGCAATATGCCTTGCCGCTGTCGGTGATTATCTGTGTTTTTGAAATCGTTTTGGGAGTGCTGCCCATCTTGGGCAAACGCAAGAAGGTGGTTTCCGTATTGTTGGTAGCCATGATGGTATTCTTTACCTTTTTAACCTGGCACACGGCCAATTGTGATAGTTCTCGTACCTTCCTCGATCGCGATCGCTACGAAGTGAACGACCCGATTGTGGCTGCAAAAGTAGAAGCTGCCAAAACCAACAAGGATATTAAGGTGGTGTCCAAAAACAGAGAATACATTGTGATTGAAGAAATGAAATTACCACAATGTGTTGACGACTGTGGCTGTTTTGGAGATGCCTTAAAGGGATCTGTGGGTCGCTCTCTTACACCAGCCGAATCATTGTGGAAGGATATTGTTCTATCTTACTTTGGTCTGTGGTTACTCCTTGCCGCTTTCCGAAAAGGTAAAAACGAAGAAACCTCTCCACGAAATTATGTCTTCGGTTCATTGCTGGTCATTGCCTTCTTATCGTGGGTTTTTGGTTGGTATTTCCCCTTATTCTTTTCTGCATTGGCTCTCTTTGGTTCCATGTGGTATATGAACAGTATGCGCGATTGGTTGTCGTCTGACTGGAGTCTCATTTTGTGGAATCTGTTGCTTTGCGTTTTGGTGGAAGTATATGTGCTGAGCTATGCACCCATCAAAGATTACCGTCCTTACGCAGTTGGTTCTAACTTGATTGAGAAAATGAACGATGGGGTGGAAGGTGTTTATTTGAATATGCTGGTGTACCAAAATGTAAAAACCAAGGAAATTAAAGAATACGACGCTTCTTCGGATGCCTATATTCAATCGAAAATTTGGGAGGATAAAAATTGGAAATATTTAGAAGGTCGACAAAAGGAAATCGTTCCCATGCGCATTCCTTCCATTACCGATCAATTCAACCCTTATCTTCCTATGAGCGACGTTACAGAGGTGGACAAGAACTGGAAGATAATCGCGCAACTTTCGCAACCATCGAAAGTGGAAGGGCTGCGCATTTTTGATAAAAATTACGAAAGCGAAATGGAGATACCTATGGAGGAATATTCCCCAGAAGGTTTCCCAGAAGAAGAATATGAAATTCGCGATACGATACAGGTAGATGGTGAATTGCCAAGCGAAGTCAACCTGCGCGATGCCATTTTAGCAGAGAAACAAATCTTCATCGTTATCTCCAAGAAAATTAACGATGCCAATTGGAAAAACATCGATGCGTTAAAAGAAATGGCTAAACTTTGTCAAGCGAAAGGAGTACCGATGATTATGTTGGTGAGTTCCAATGCCGACGAAATTGCTGCCTTCCGCAAAAGATACCAACTCAATATTCCCATACTATTGAACGACGAAACAGAATTGAAAGCCATTACTCGTTCTAATCCAGCCTTGATGATTCTGGAAAAAGGAGTGGTGAAATCGAAATTTTCGTTCCGCATGACCCCAAGTGCTGAATGGATAGAAAAAAACATACTTAAATAAGCATGAGAAAAAAAATTGTTGCAGGCAATTGGAAAATGAACCTAAGCCTCTCCGAGGCAAGAGAATTGTTTGAAAACCTAAAATCAACTCAAAATCAACCAGAAGACGTCCTTTTGTACTTGTATCCGAGCAGTATTTATTTGAACGAGTTTGTTCAGGCAGGTACGGACCAATTTCATATTGGAGCTCAAAACTTTTACCCAAAAGAAAATGGAGCCTATACGGGTGAAGTTTCTATTGCTCAATTAAAAGGCATAGGGGTGCAATCTGTATTGATTGGTCATAGTGAAAGAAGAGCCTACTTTGGGGAACACGATGATTTCCTGAAGGCAAAGGTAGACTCTGCTCTCGAGTTTGGAATGCATGTCATGTTTTGTTGTGGTGAACCTTTGAAAATTCGGGAAGAAGGAACGCAAAACACCTTTGTGAAGGCACAAATTGAAGCTGCCTTGTTTCATTTGTCGGATGCACAAATTAAGGAAGTAACCATCGCATATGAGCCAGTTTGGGCAATTGGTACGGGTTTAACAGCCACTACTGAGCAAGCCGAAGCCATGCATGCAGAAATAAGAACGTGGCTTACCGAAAAATATGGTATTGAAATTGCCAATGAAATCTCGATTCTGTACGGTGGAAGTTGTAACGCATCCAATGCAAAAGAGTTATTC
>JAOASF010000056.1 GCA_025210175.1 Crocinitomicaceae bacterium
ATATCCTGCCAAAGCATAACCAAAAGGACCAATAAGGCAGGTAAAATGTTGACAAAGATGAGGGCTAAGCTTTTCCGGAAAGAGCGTATAAAAAGAAATAACAAGAGACTGGAAAAAGCCAATCCAAGCATGAGACCAATTACGATTTTCTGCGTAAATCGATCCACACCGCAATCTGACAGGTAATGCTTACCTGTCAACTGAAAAATGTCGCCTACCCCCAAGTCATTTATCTGCGCTTGAAGTTCACGGTATCTGCGCATCGAAACTTGCAAACCGGGATCTCCATAGCCAAAGGTAATTTTGGTCATTTGACCATTGCGCGAAAGCAAGCCTGATCCTCCCAAACGGTACAGCGACCCCAATAATTCCATTTCCTCCTTGTGACTAATTGCTGCGGGAAGCCTGTAAGCAGCCGGGTGACCACTGTGTACAAAGCGATAGTACCTTTTTACCACTGTGGTAAGGCTGTGAATAAAAAGAGGTTGATACACGGAGTCAATCCACTCTTCCATGCGCTCCATTTTTCTCAAGCGATCCAAGTCAAAAACCTGATTTGAGTCGATTTTCACAAGAATTTCCATTTGCTTGGAGCCAAAAAAAGATGTTTGCAATACCTTTTTTGCTTCTAGATAAGGGGAATCTCCTTCTATTTCACTGGCATCATAACCGTCGATGCGAAAGTTGGCAACAACGCCGTAACCGATCAGCAAAGCCCCAGCAAACAAAGTCCATTTGGAGGCTCTAGTATGGCGAGAAAGAAAGGCACCTACCCTTTCATGAAAAGTGTTGAGTGACTTGGACTCGATTTTCTTCAAGAATACGGCATCCCTTTTCATCAATCGAATGGCCAAAAACCGTGAGCTCAAAAAAGCGATGGAGACTCCCAAAATGGAAATCAGTGAAAAATGGAATAGAAGTTCGTTTTCTGAAAGCACCAAAAAAATGACAAATCCGATGATATTCGACAAGGATGTCACCAACATGGGAATGCGAATTTGACCAATAATTCTGGCCTGTAAAAGCGCATCTGTTTCGCAGACCATTGCCCATTTTTTGTGATAGTACATCATGTGCATCAGGTCCGTAAACGAGAGAACTATAACGATGCAGGGAACGGTGATGGAATGCATGGTAAATGGCAGGTCAAAAATGACCATGAGCAAAAGTGTAAACGCCACATTGAAGGAGATCATCAACCCGATCAAAACCAAACCACGAAGCGCGTGGGTCAGGAGAAAAAAGGAAGTTAAGATCAGGGCGATACTAATAAGTGCCAACAAGAAAGAATCTTTTCGCACCAAACCTTCCATTTCTTGCTGTAAGGCTTCTTGTTGCAAAGGAAGTAAGCGTAGGTCTGTGAACAGAGGATTCCTTTGAACCGTTTGCAATTCTTCCTTTGAAATGGATTGATTGGTCTTTGTTTTCAAAAAGAGCAATACATGATGCTGGTCCTTGGAAATAAACTTGTTTGCGACATCGGGATACTTCCACAAACCCTGGTAATCCTTTTCAAACGCCGCTTCGGAGTTGAGGTTCAAAAAGGGTTGATTTTGGGTAATGAAAAGCATCCTTTTGGGATACCTTAAGTTGGTGATACTTTGGACCGATAGAACCGACGGCAGAGCATCCAATTGTTGGGTTAATTTTTGAAGCAAAACAAAATCGGCATAGGATTCCCAGGCATCTTGACGTTCAGCAACCAGAATCATTTCGCCAGATTCAACCGAGGCAAACTCTTCTTGAATGGTAGCGTAGGTCGCCTGTTCTTCTTCCGAAGCCAAGCTGTAGGCATCGAGGTTGGTTTCCATTTTTAGGTACGGAAGCGACCAAGCAGCCAAGGCAATGGTGAAGATCAGAAAAACGTAGAGAAAAGTCGACTTATTTCGCATTCACAGGCTGTTTCAAATAATTTTCCAGTCGCTGTGCAATAAGAGCGTGACCTTGGCTATTCGGATGACTATCATGCGGTAAGTGCGTCAACTTTTTACTGGAAAAGTCAAAGTTGATATCCAACCATTCCACTGTAACCAACTTTTTCAAATTCTCCGTTTCGGGAGTTTTATCCAAACAAGCCACAATGAAACGCACCTCCTTTTCGGCGCACAATGCTGCCATTTCTTCGATCAAACAAGCTGTAATTTCGATCTCTTTCTCAGGGTCAACGGTGCGATCATAAAAAGTTTGAAAAGCGTTCACCGAGGCCAACCAAGATCTCCCTGGCCAATTCGTATACATACTTTCCCACCCTTCATAACGTATGGGATCATTACACTCTTTCTTGTATGGAAAACGAGCCACACGCATACCGGCATCCACGTCCTTGCTGGAACGTTGGTAGCCAATTTTCAAATTGGATCGATACTGTTGAGAAAGCACATTTCGCATAAAATGCATGGAGGAAAAATGCAACACGACTGTTTCAACCTGTTGCGCCGACAATAAGGTTCTCAATTGCATAGAAGCTTGAACAGTACCATAACCTGGTACTCCGAAATTCAGAAAACGAAACTCAGGCAGATGTTCTTGTAAGATAGCAGTGAAGGTTTCGTCGTCGTTAACACCATAGCCATAGGTAAAAGAGCAGCCCAGCATAGCTACGGTTGGTCCTTTTTCAGCAGACGAACCAGGAGTATACCGAATGTGATTGGGCAAATGGGTTGTTTCAAATTCTACTCGTTCATTCAGCAGGATGGTAAACTTTCCAGGATCAAGTTGGATTCCATACTCAGGATGACCTATAAAGGCATTTTTGGGAGTCGACAAAATGGTGTAATCCGCGTTGTGATAAGCACTGTACCCCATTATTCGAAAGGCAATTTCCAAGCACACGAACACAACGAGGGGATAGAGCAGCGTCCATTTAAGTACTTTTTTCCCGAGGTTTGTCATGCGATGAAAATAGCAATAATCACCGTTGGAAGTTTGGGGAAATCAATTTTCGTCTACCTTTGAAACCGATGATCATACTCGGCATTTCTGCATATTTTCACGATTCATCTGCTGCCCTTATCATCGATGGTAAAGTTGTAGCTGCAGCGCAGGAAGAACGATTTACCCGCATCAAAAACACCGAAGTTTTCCCGAAAGAATCGATACGCTATTGTCTTCATGAAGCGCAGATTACTTTGGCAGAAGTGGACCACCTGGTCTTCTTTGAAAAACCCTTTTTGAAATTTGAGCGTCTGCTTGAAACCTATTATTCCAACGCTCCCAAAGGTTGGTTGTCTTTTCTAAAAGCAATGCCACAGTGGACAGGAAGTAAGTTGTTCATGCGCCGAGAAATCAAACGTGCCCTTCGCGAAATTGATCCGAGTTACAAGCGTCAAAAAAAGATACTCTTTTCCTCGCACCACCTTTCGCATGCTGCAAGTGCCTTTTACCCTTCTCCCTATACCGAATCAGCCATCTTGGTCATAGATGCCGTGGGTGAATGGGCCACTAACACCATCGCTTATGGATCGGAAAATGGAATCGAACTGCTTCAGGAAATGCATTTTCCACATTCTGTTGGTATGCTTTACAGTGCCTTTACCTATTATTTGGGATTTAAGGTGAACAATGGAGAGTACAAATTGATGGGACTAGCACCTTATGGTCACCCTGAAAATCCGGAAACCCTTCGTTTTATAAAAATCATAAAAGAGGAATTGGTGACCATCTTTCCAGATGGTTCTATTTACCTGAATCGCAGCTACTTTTCCTTTGAAACCACCTTGCGAATGGTACCAGACAAACGCTGGGAAAAATTGCTTGGCCTACCTAAAAAGGAAGCTCAAGCTCCATTTACCACTACCCATTTCAATTTAGCCTACGCCATTCAGGCAGTTACCGAGGAGATCATTGAAAAGTTGGCCCTTCACGCCAGAAAAATAACGGGTAGCTCCAGGCTTTGTTTGGCCGGAGGTGTCGCTTTGAATTGTGTGGCCAACGGTCGACTCATGGAACGCAAAATATTCGACGAAATTTGGGTGCAACCAGCTGCCGGCGATGCAGGTGGGTCATTGGGAGCCGCTTTGGCAGTGCATTACAGTTTTTCCAAAGGAAAGAAAGAGCCCAAGGATCAAATGCAAGGAGCCTTGTTGGGACCAAGAATAGTAGACAAAGAAATTCAAGCCTTTTGCCAGGAGAATCATTTACAACCCAAACTTTTTGACGACAAGTCGGCACGGAACGACTTTGTAGCTCGGCAACTTCAAGAAGGTAAAATCATTGGCTGGGTTCAAGATCGAATGGAATTTGGTCCACGCGCCTTGGGTGCTCGAAGCATACTGGCTTCGCCGGAATTTGAAAACATGCAGAGCAAGCTCAACCTTTCTATCAAGTTTCGCGAAGATTTCCGCCCTTTTGCCCCTGTAATGTTGCCCGAAGAAGCCTTTCGCTACTTTGCTTGCGATTTCCCAGCCGCTTATATGCAGTTTGTCCGCCCGATACTTACCGCTTATCGCAAGGACTTACCTCGGAATTATCAAGCTCTGCCCTTATCCGATAAACTGGCCGTTTCCCGCACCCAATTTCAGGCCATTTCGCATGTTGATTTCAGTTCGAGGTTACAGGTGGTCGCAGATCCCAACCATCCCCTTTATGACCTGTTGCACGTCTACCGCAAACTCACGGGTAATGCTCTTTTGATCAATACCAGTTTCAACCGAAACGACGAACCCATTGTTTGTACGATTGACGATGCCTTTTCCTGTTTTTCTGCCACAGAAATGGATATTTTAGTGGTGAACAATCACGTTTTCTTAAAATGATCGATTTCTTTCATGACCTCTGGGGCTATATCAAACAGCGCAAAAAGTTTTGGCTAACTCCCCTTTTGTTGATTCTGGTTTTTTGTGGTTTGATCCTGATTTTTGGAGCATCTACCGGCTTATCCCCTTTTATTTACTCTATTTTTTAGATGGAAAAGCGAGCGGAATACAGAGATGCTGTAATTACTTTATTAGTGATGGGGGTCCTCCTTTGGTTTTTGCCCTTCACCCTAACCATTCTTGCTTTTTCTGCATTGTTCGTTCTGCTTTTTTTTCGTCGAACTCGTCGCGTTAACCATCTTGTTTGGACACGGATCAACCATATTTTGCAAAGCATCATGCACCCTGTTCTGTTTTCCTTGATCTATTTTTTAATCCTAGTACCCTTGGGTCTGCTGTTTCAAAGGATGCAAAAAAGAAAAATGCCGACTCAAAGTAATTTTAAAACCATCAAGCAAACAGTCGAAAATACTTTTTTCGATACCCCTTGGTGATACAAAAAATGCAGGAAAACCAATTTTAGCCAAATGACTTGGATTTATACCATTGGGAAAATTATTGCTTTGCTTGGTCCAAGTGTCTGCTTTTTTGTCGTGGTACTTAAGTTTCAAGTCATTCAAACAAGTTTGAAAAAACACAACTTCGAACTTCCATATCGACGGAATTTTAAATATTTCACGCTCTTTTATCGCTATCAAAATATGATCAAGTCGCTTTCACAAGGAGATGAGAAAGAAAAGGAATTGAAAAAGCTACGTTCACTGGAATATTCTATCATTCTGATTCCCGTTTTACTTGTATTCGGACTTTTGATTATGGTTTTCAGTAAAAGCATTTAAAGAAATGACAATAAACCCAATCCTAAAGCGTAATATCCTTTGGTGGGAGAGAAAGAGAATCTTCTTCAATCTTCTGGTTTTGGGTGTTTTGATCTATCAGCTCGTTACCCTGTGGCATTACCCCATGCGCGCAATCATTGGATCCTATAGGGTACTTTTCAACGCATTCATTTACTTTCTTACCGTTAATCTTCTCTATTCTCTTGGAACAGGTCTGGAATTTATCATGCATTATTTTTTTGCTTCCAGCGGCTTGAATAGTCGCACACGTTGGGCCCTTTTCCTACTTGGCACCTTATTATCCCTATTCCTAACAGCTACTTATGTAGTACTCGAATTTGATGTTTTGTTTAGCGACTAGAGAGAAATGCTATTAACTTTAACCATCCTCCTGCTAAGTTTTCAGTAGGGATAAAAATCAACAAGAATAAACTTAAGAACCGTTATATGGCAGCGCAAAATCAAAACAACACGGAGATTATTGAAGGAAGAGGACTTGGTAATATTCTTTTTGGGATGTCGCGAACCGAAATCCAATCTATTTTGGGTGAGCCGGATGAAATTGAACAATTTTCATACACGGATTCAGAGGATGATTACACCGAAAATTGGCATTACGACGAGTTAGACCTTTCAGTGGGTTTCGAGTTGGAGGATGATTGGAGACTGTCAACGATATCGGTTAGCTCGGATAACTTCACTTTCAAAAACCTGAACCTCATGGGGTTGAACAAAGATGAAGTAGTTGCTCGATTGAAAGAAGTTGGGATTAAGGACTTGGAATACGAAGACATGTCATCGGAAGAATTGCCTTGTCATGAACTCATCTGTTCCGAAAGCCTCGGTATGAATTTCTGGTTCGACGATGATGAACTAGGTGAAATTCAATGGGGACCGCTTTTCGATTCCAATGACTTTGTTATTTGGCCGAATTGAGATTAAGCCATTTTCACAATAGTTATGCAATGGACTTACTTGGCATTTTCACCATGATTCATAGAAACTTATCATGACCTCTTCGCCAATTCGCAAATATTTTCCGGGTTTATCGTATATACTATATATTTCACTTGTCGCAATGCTCGGATTGATACTATTCCGAGAGTATACCTATGTCATCCCTTACAATTATGATCCTTTTTTAGAATTATTCTCCCTGTTTTCTGTGGAATCTACCTACTCTTGGACTTGGGTGTTTTTACTCCTTTCCAGCTTTTTTCTTACACTTCCTCTGTTTCGAAAAAGGCTAATTGGTATACTCGGTTTATTACTTTTTGTAGGTGTTTGCATCAAACCAATACTTATTCCGAAAACCCCAAAAGAAGATGCTATTTCATTCTTAAAAACAAGGGAAAAAGCAATGATTCAAATGATAAGGAAACATCAGGATTCTGGTGACATCAGGGTTATTGACGAAGAAATTAAAAATCTCGGATTCGAACAGTTGATTGTGGAAGGTGATATTTTCATTTTTATCATTCACAGTCTAATTGATAATTCCTATGGATTCTGTTATCGAAAGGACCATGATTTACCGAAAAATATTCTTGATGCTTCAACACACTTTGAAATGATAGATGAACATTGGTATTTATTTAGCACTACATAGAATTTAACTGAAAAAACTCATCATTTGGTGGCGCGAAGAGTTGCTATGTTTAGTTGGGTTGAAAAAGAAAAAAATGGTGTTGAAAGGTAGTTCTACAAGAAAGCGTATTTTGTAAAATCAATTCAACAGATGAAAAGACCTAAAATCATCGGCACACTAAAAATTGAAAAAATGATGGCAGGAAATTGGGCCGTTACCAACGACATTAAAAATCCACCCAACAAGATCATTGTGGCTTGTCGATCGATTGAACATGGCGAAGAAATCATCAGAAAAATAAAAGCAGCCAAACCGGGAGATACAGTGCATGTTGGGTAAGTTTGCTTGAATTTTAAAATCTAAATTTATCACACCTAAGCTTCATTCTATTATTTTCAAATGCTCCAAGTAATCATACTTCAAGCTGGCATCGCAGCTGGATTCATTGTTCTTTTCTTGATTTGTGTAATTTTTATTTTGGCGTTTTTCGTTTCATGGATGATTTTATCGTCTGTTAACAGGCATAAAAAGACTTCAACCAATTGGAAAGTAAATTTGAAGGAGGTTTTTGTTTCACTAATTATCGCCATATGCTGTGTGTTTTTTTTAATTCTAGTCTTGGCTGTTTGGAATCCTTCAATTGACTAGTAGAAACGAGTCTTTACCAGACTTCTTGAAATCAAACCTTAAGTCATCCCTAAATGTTTCAATCCATCCTACCTCCTCCCCATCCAATTCCCTAACTTTACCCCAGAGGAATGATTGGTGGAGCATGAACATGACTTTTTCTTCTTTGAACGCAGACATATGAATTGGTTAATCTTAACAATCGCTGGACTTTTTGAGGTGGCCTTTGCTTTTTGCCTCGGAAAAGCCAAAGAGTCTACTGGTACTGAAATGTATCTTTGGTATGGAGGATTTTTGTTGACCCTGAGCCTGAGTATGGGGCTTTTAATCAAGGCAACACAAACCTTACCAATTGGCACAGCATATGCAGTTTGGACTGGCATTGGTGCCGTTGGAACTGTATTGGTTGGAATTTTCATTTTTAAGGAACCTACCACATTTTTAAGATTGCTCTTTCTGTTCACGTTAATCCTTTCCATAGTAGGTTTGAAGGTAGTGTCGCATTAAATGGATGCAATCAAGGTATTCTCAAGAAGCGATACTTAAGGATGAATTTTTTATTTGCCCATGTTAATTTTGATGGGTTAAATGACATTTTACGTATTTTACTTTCCTGAAAATCAGCACTAGATTTTTAACCAACACGAAGCGAAATGAAACTAATACACTACACTTTACTTGGGTTGCTCTCATTCAGTACCTGCGCTCAAGTACCTGTTTTAATCAAGGATGTCAACAACGGTATCGGAGACTCTGACCCCGATCATCTTATTGTTTTAAACAATCAACTCATTTTTGAAGCTTTCAATGGCAACAGTTACGGTTTGTGGAAATCGGATGGTACAGAAGCTGGTACGGTATTATTAAAGTCCAATTGTCATCCAATCAACGAAAAAATAATCTACAACAATGTCCTTTACTTTGACTATGAATTTGACCAAGGGTATGAACTCTACAAAAGTGATGGCACATCTGCCGGAACTGGAATTTTCATGGATATAAGACCTGGAACTAGCGGATCTTTCCCCTTTGATTTAACCCTTTACAATGGTCACTTATACTTTGGAGCCACTGATGGAACCAATGGGATTGAGCTTTGGAAAAGTGATGGTACAACCAATGGAACCAGCATGGTGGCTAGCTCAATTTACCCTGGAGGTTCACTCTATGGGGGACATCTAACGGTGAGTGGCAATTTCCTGTTTTTTAGAGGTAGTGATCCATCTTACGATTACGAATTGTGGCGAAGTGATGGAACGGAGGCTGGAACCACTTTGGTTAAAAACATCAACCCCAATAGTTGGTCTGAGGTCGACAACCTAACCGACATAAACGGCACTCTATTTTTTAGCGCAAATGATGGTACCCATGGAAACGAGTTGTGGAAGAGTGATGGAACGGAGGCTGGCACAATGTTGGTAAAAGACATCAACCCTGGCAATCCACTTTCTATCTCCTATACTCCTTTGTTCACTCCAGTAAATGGAATTTTATATTTTGTTGCCACCACCGATCCTACAGGCAATGAATTGTGGAAGAGCGATGGTACTGAAACGGGTACTGTATTGGTGAAAGATATTCATCCAGGGTCTAGCGAATCCTTCATCGAAGCAATGGTGGCAATGAACAACAAGCTCTACTTTATTGCGGATGACGGAACAAATGGCGAGGAGCTTTGGGTGTCGGACGGAACGCAATCAGGTACCATGATGATCAAAAACATCAACCCCAATGGCGGGGCAAACATTTCGGGTTTGTACGCTTTTAACAACGTCCTCTATTTTACTGCCGCCGACGGAGTAACGGGTCGTGAATTATGGAAAAGTGATGGCACAGAAG
>JAOASF010000057.1 GCA_025210175.1 Crocinitomicaceae bacterium
ATCCAAGACTGGAGTATCCCCAAGAAACCAGAAAAATGGAGCAATCGTTTTCCTTTTATCTTTTTCGGTCTGGTAATTCTCACCTTTTTTTCTGTCGTTTTTTGGTTCAATCGCGGATTCGAAATCATGCCGCACAATTCACATGCCGACTGCATGAGGCAATTCAAAAGAGTCAAACCAACCGAGGCACAATGCGATTTTTGCGACTGCATTCATGTGGAGGGGAACTCACTGGACAGTTGCTTGGTGAGATACGACGAACGAAAACCTTAGTGTAACTTATTTCCTCTGGATTTGTTTTACTTCTAACCAACTCTTTACGAAATGAAGCAAATCCGCATTGATCAACCCTGTCCATTCGCTCCAACCAGTAGAAATCAAGTAGCGGGCGGTTATTTCTGTAAATCTTGTTCCAAAACCGTTCGCGACTTTCGAGAGGCGACACCAGAGGAAATTGAACGAATAGCAACCTCTGACACCTGTGGAATCTTTCGTGAAGACCAACTTACCCAGCTACCCCAATTCAGTCTTTCTCGTCGATTTTTTTTCAATACCCTAACCCTGCTTTCATTCTTGGGATTCAATGTTCATCCCGTCGAGGCGCAAACCAAAGAAAGTAAGTACGAAGAGGTTTATGCACCAACAGAATCAACTGAAGAACAGACAGATAAAGAAGAAACAATCCTTTCAGCCGAAGTGAATAAAAAAAACCGAAAAAGACGAAGAAGAAGCTTTTGGAGACGAAAAGTCAAATACAGCCTCAGGGGTTCTGTTCGAGGTTGTCCGACATTTTGAGTACTTTCCATTGTGAACTTACTCGTTCCAGCTCGACCTTTTTTTATCAGCACAACCAACAATGACAACAATCAGATCCGCTCATCCTGGAGATATTCTTTCGCTAACCGCACTTACTATACAACTTGGCTACGCTGCTGAGGAAAAACAAATTGAAATTCGCTTCAATCGCATTTTGCAAGAAAGAGAACACCTAGTATGGGTGGCAATCACGGAAAACAAGGTGAGCGGTTGGGTTCATGCCTTCATAACGCACCGCATCGAAAGCGATTCATTTGTGGAAATAGGTGGATTGGTGGTTGACGATCGCAAACGAGGCAATGGAATTGGTCAACAATTGGTAGCCGCCGTTCACCAATGGGCTATTCAAACCAAGCACAGCAAAGTTCGAGTGCGCTCGAATGTATTACGTCAGCAAGCCCATAGCTTTTACCAGAAAATGGGATATGAGCTCAATAAGGAACAAAAGGTATTCGACTTTGTAATCAGCTAGCGAACCACCACCTGGTGTATGCTCATTGATCCATTTTCCAAAAGAACCATCAATTGGTAGCTTCCTTGCGATAAGTTATCTGTTGACAAATGGAACTCTCTTCCGTGTTTGTGAAAATCAGCAGCCATCAATTGACCCGTTAAATCCAGTAATTGAAGTTTAGAAACTTGCACTTGAGAATTAACACGAATTTTCACTTCGCTTCCCAGATTACTTGGATTCGGATAGATACGAACTTCATTTTTTGTGATCTCCTCTAATCCTACAGTTGGATCTTCATCCACATCCGTTCCACCCCCTTTTATCCAAATAGGAGAAGAGTAAGCCATCGTGCGATTGTTCTCTGGATTGGCTATGCGCAAGTAGTACCATTTTTCGTCATCCGTAACGATTACTGGAAAGATAAAACTCGAATCGTTGATAGTAGAAATGATTACGCCCTGATTCGAAACAAGCTCAATTACGAAGTCAAATTCAGAATAAACGCGACCTTGCAGATAAACCTTGCTGCCTGTTTCTCGCTCCAATCTACTTCCCATTATAGCGTTTCCTGCAAAGTATTCCATGCGCAAATTAAAGTCACGAACGGCATAGGTTCTTCTTTTCGACATGGCATCTTTCAAACCTTCGGTGGTCAAACTTTCAGCCATTATTATGGTCTTTTCATCTTCTTGGTTGTTCCAATCCAAATCGTGGTGGTCTTCACTGGCAATTGCCCCAACGTGCCATCCAGCATCTAGTATTTCTTGGTAAAACGAACGTCCATCTGCAGCATAATCACGACCGTCGTTGAACACTTCAATTCCAACCATTTGACTATCCGCTTCGGCAATGTATTCAAACTGATTCCAGTTGAATCCTGGGTCATTGTCATCCAAACTCTTATCCCCAG
Organism: Crocinitomicaceae bacterium; assembly: GCA_025210175.1. Taxonomy (GTDB): domain Bacteria; phylum Bacteroidota; class Bacteroidia; order Flavobacteriales_D; family Crocinitomicaceae; genus UBA2040. The sequence goes on from JAOASF010000057.1 coordinate 2,181, forward strand.
GGTGGTTGAATACACCCAATCCATCTGCTGCACCAATTCCTCCAAGTAAAGGTTCTGTCCCCATCATGTTCATCGGCTCAGTTGTAAACCACGACCAAAACGTTTCCATAGCAACGTATCCCCCATCTTGTTTTGCATTCGTGATATTTTGTGAGAAGTAAACATTGATGTGACCAAAACGATCGGAGGTCCATTCAAAACCGCGAACAGGAACAAAGGTTTCTGACTTTTTCTCCTCTACGATATCGGCAAACTCCTTCCATTTCAACAAAGCCAAGGGATTGGCTGGATTGATGGAAATACAATTGATTAAATCTGGCGACAAACAAGCATCGTGCAAGGTCAAAGGTAAAATGTATGAATCACTGTGATCGGCACCAAAAACGAAATCAAAACCCTTGTCTATTCCCGATTGAAAATAATCGGCCGGTGTAGTTCCCGGATAGCCATCAGAAAATCCACTATGCTGGTGCGTACTCCCGATGTAATGCGTCAACCCAAAACTTTCAAAAGCTCTAATTTGAAGTGGTTCAGAAGAGGCTCTTGGTCCCTCCAATTCAAGTTGAACCGTACAATGATGCGCGCAGTGCGTATGGTCGTCTTGGGCAAAAAATGGAAGGAAGAAAGTAAAAATGGAAATCAGTGTAAGAACAATACTTTGCATTGGATGTGGTTTTAAAGTGCAAAAATACAGGGCCAATTCGGCAGTAAAATGACGATAAAATCAAATTATTATTAAGCGAAAATGAACTAAAACTTAGGAAAGCAACTAGGTGGTAAACCAATCAAATGTTGTATTTTTCCCAGGCCATGTTCAAGTTTATTTTCCTTGTTTCGATCCTTCTGATTGGTCCTGCACAAAGGCGTTTGGTAGACGAACCTGAAACACAAGTTTCTTGTACGGAAAAGGGCTGTGATGGATTTTATCGAGGGCCCGAATTTCTGAAAGGCGAGGATATCGCCCATCAATTTTCCAATCGGATGTCGGGAGAAGTGGGCCAACAACTCAAGGTTTTGTATACCGAAAAGAAATATCGGAAGGTGGACTTGAAGCAAATTCGCATGTCGACAGTTGGCATGGGTTCGGGATTCGTCATTTACCGTTTGAAAATTCCCTTTATGGAAGCGACTGACTCTTGCGAGGCTTACACCTCCTTTGATCACTGTGGAGGATGGAACCACAAACCAGCTATCGACCAAAGAATTCAAGGTTTGAACACCCTTTTACTTCCTGGAGAAAAATTAGATATTTCGCCTTTAAAAAGAACCAAAGAAGGTTTGCAAGAATATTGGATTCAGTGGAAAAACAAAGATCTTCAACACTTTTGTACACATCCATAAACCATGGCTATCATTCGCACCCAAAAACTGTCTGCAGATCAAAGTAAGCGCATCGACCTACTTTGGAATCAGGAATATCCCATTCAATTGAAAGACCGATTTCCCTTGTTGTTACAAGGCACCACGCACCAAATGCACTACCTCTACTTTGAAAAGGGCTTCTTGGTTGGGTGGACCGTTCTTTTTGAAAAGGACAGTGAAAAACGTTTTTCTATTTTGGTGGATTCAAGCTACCAGCGCAAGGGAATTGGCCAAAAAATGATTCAAGCGTTACAGGCAGATTACACCGATTTTTATGGCTGGGTAATAGATCACGATGAGGATGTAAAAGCCGATGGAACACCTTATCTCAGTCCCTTGAAATTTTACAAGAAAAATGGCTTTCTCCTACTTCCTTCTTTTCGAATTGATAACGATCTGCTTCGCGCGGTTAAAATCCACTACCCCTCCTTGCCTACTTAAGCAAAGGGCTTACCTTTAAGGTATGCGTATACTACTTTTCCTTGCTATCTTCTTTTCACAAAGCGACTTTTTTGCTCAAGAGAACTATCCTACTGTGGTTTCCATTACCACCACAGACAAATTGATGAATGGGTTGATTGGCGAAACGTCCATTCGCATGTACCTATCTTTTCACGCATATTCCAATCAAAACGGGCATGTTTATTCCCTCTCAGGTTGGTATGCAAAAGGTGAAACGCCCAATGACAAAATCGAAATTTGTGGTCTTTCGCATGGAGAGAATTTAACGCTTTATCGCTTTGACGACGATAATCGAACCAAGGAGTTGTTAAATTTTGAAACCGAAAAAGGCACTTATTTTGAAGAGGTTGAATACTACGAAAACCTGAAAGGATTCAAGGAGAAGTTCACTTTCAATGACCAAAGTAAGGTCTGGGAAAGTTATGACCGAAGCGAATCGCTCGAGTTGTACAGTGAGAATTATCACATTCTTGAAGAAAAAGAATACCTGATGCTTGACGAAAAACACTCCTTTTGTCTTCAAAACTTAGGCCCAAGGGTTTGGGGCTTTCATTTGATAAGTCATCACGAAGGGCGTTATTTACTCGGCTTCGATTATGGCTCCAACCTCAACTACAATGGACGCTGTGGAGCTGGCGAAGAAACGGGTTATGTTGAAATTACCCTCGATGCAAACCGCCGATTGCTCAACCACGAAATAGCCACCCTTGAAAGTTGCTTGATGAACATCGAGTTTGACAGTCGAAAAGAACTAGAAGATGGGAAAATGGAATACCATTGTACCAATTGGTCTACCGATGAAAAATATGTGTATGAAGTAGACCGACAGAAGGCTACTTTGATCAAAAAGTAGCTGGATTCGAACTAGAAAACCACAACACAAACCCGTTAAAAATTCTATCTTGTTGAACCCTTTTTGATTGAATGATGTTCCGTTATGCCTCCTTAATTCTTCTGCTTCTTTTTGCTCCCGCTGCGCATGCAGATCAGCTGGACGGATTGAGCGTTTTGGGAATTATCATTCCTGGATTTATCATTGCAGCTCTTAGTTTTTTGGCCATGATTGTTTCGGCCTTATTTCGCTTTTCTAGAACCCCTTCTTCTCCCAATACCATCTTGAATGTTAGCGCAATTGTTTTCATGCTAACCATTGTCTTTGTCCTTATCGGCATAGGCCTAAGTCAGGTAGATTCTGGCTTTCTGCTTTTTTGTGGAATTCTCATTGCTGTCGGCTTTTTCTTTTTGTATATGAACAATTTTCACCGCACCATGGACCTACACGACTTGGTTTTAGAACCCACCATAGAAGCAGATTTAAACCACCTTTTTGAATTCCAAAAAGACCCGGAAGGAGTGCACATGGCTGCTTTTACAGCTCCCAATCCTTCGGATAAAATGGCGTATTTAACCAAATGGAGCAAATTGATTCAAGCGCCCAACATCGTTATGTTTACGTACCATTTGAACGACCAAATTGTGGGTAGCGTGGTTCACTTTGAGATGATGGGAGAAACAAATGTTTCCTACTGGATTGATCGACGACATTGGAACAAGGGAATTGCCACACAAGGATTGAAAATGTTCTTAGGCAAAACCAGCAAAAGGCCACTACACGCCCGAACAGCAGTTGACAACTATGGCTCTCAGCGCGTTCTGGAGAAATGTGGTTTCGTCAAAATACGCACTGAGAAAGCCTTTGCCAATGCCCGACAAGCGGAAATTGAAGAGTTTGTTTATATACTCCGCTGATTAGAACTCCCAAAAAGATCCAATCCAATAATGTTGAGCTTTGTTTCCCAAATTGGCCTGAGCGAAAACTCCAAGTCTATTTCCTGATTTAAATGGCAAGGTAAAACGTGCTTGAATGGGCAACATCAGGTCCCAACGATTGATTTTGTAGATTCGATCAGCACTCATGTTTACCGTAGCCGAAGGAAATGGGCCTGACTGGTTACCTGCCGCGTATTGATTGGCAACATATTGATTTCCATCCCAATCGTAATCTGCAACTGAATTGTACACGGAATAATCTCCTCGGGAATGTTGTAACCAGAGACCTGATCCTAGGCTCAGTTTGTTATTAAACTCATATTGAAACAAATAACCAAACTGAAATTGACGCAAGCGAATGTCCTGCTAGCGAACAAAAGTATTGTAGACCAACCGATCACCCTCATAAGGGATAAATAGCGTATCAGGAGCTATTCGATTAAGGTCTGCAATACCCTCCATGTAATAAAGCTGATTGGTTGCATTCCCACTTAACTTAACCTCCATTTGAAACTTGCCTAACTTCTTGGTCAAAATGCCCAATTGAAGTGCTTGACTATAGGTTTCTTGAAACAAATTCTTGGAGCTTCTTGCCGTACCAAAATCAGTTTCTACATCAAAAACTGGATTGTTCATTGGGTAAATCAGTCCAATTTGAGCTCGGTTTTGGCAGAAGGAAATAATGGCAAAACTGCTAAAAACAATGGTTAATAACGATGCGCGGAGAATAGTATTAAAATTCATAAGAAAAGTAAATAGAAGGTTGAACAGTAGGTCCTAGGCTCACTTGCAGCCCAATGAAGGAGTTTTCGATAAGCGACCAGTTGATGCGACGTTGAATGGAAGCTTGTACTCTGAAGCTTGACGACAAATCGTAGTCACGAACCGCAGATTTTTGGATTCGGTTTGATTTAACACCATTCGTTTCTTCTTGATAAACAAAAATTTTGTTCAGATGAATGTCTGTATTGATGTATTGTCCAGCAATTCCTGCCTTGAAAAACCAATCATTTTTGAATGCAAACCCATACAGCATTCCAAAGCCCAATCGGCTTGATATGTAGGTTCCATCAGAATCATACCCCCAAAAACCTGGACTGACATTGGGATCTTCATAATGATAATAATTACCTGAATTGTTTGAGCTCACCCTTCCGTTTTCAGGAAGCAAACTAACAAAACCAAATAGCTCTAAACGCTGTTTCTCATTGGTTTGATAGAGATAAGAAAACTCCAAATCCGTACTGGAAAAACCATTGTTTTTTTGGCTAAAAGGCAAAAAGTAGTTGAACTCCCTATTTAATTGTCCAGCAACCTTGGACATGGTTAAAAAATTTTGTTGAATTCGAATTCCAAAATGATGATTGGTCGACGGTTTACCAGCCAGCTCTTGTCCAATGGCAAGCCAGGCCAAACAGACACAAAGTGCAGTAGTTAATGTTTTCATTGAATATGGTTTTTGTTAGACGAATATAGTTTTTCCATGCCAATGACGGAAAGAAAAAGGTGAAAATTCACCCCCTGGTATTACTTCTATTTACGGCTTTATTTTTGATGAGAAGTCCGCATGAAATTTTGGTCACTTGCGTTTCTTCTCCTTCCCTTTTTAGGATCGGCACAATGGGAAGAAATTACTCCTTCGTTGAATATCGACACCTCCTTAATCCAAGTACTAAAAGCGGCTCAAAAACCAGTTGAGTTTCCTTTTGTGGTTGAAAAAGCACAGTATCCTGGAGGAGATCAAGCCTTTCAGAAATTCGTCAACCAAAGAGAAACATGGAACTGCCTTCGAAAAAATTTTTCGGACACTTCTTTTCGGAGAAGAATCACAGTAGAAATGATTGTTGAAGTTGATAGCACCTTCCACGATTTGAAAATTATCCGAGGCATGACTCCCGAAATGGATTCTTGTCTGCTAGCTTATTTAATGAAAATGCCTCCTTGGATTCCTGCCAAAGGTCAGGATGAATGTCCAGTAAAAAGCATTGTGCACTTCCCCATTGAGATAAGATACGAGTAGTACCAAAAAGAGAATGGGAATGAGAATGAGAATGAGGTTGGGTTTTGGTTAATTACAAATTAAAACTCAAAACAAAGTCCTAACCAATAATTCTGATATTTATATCCCAAATTAGTTTGAGCAAACACACCAATGCAATCACCCGATTTTAAGGGAAGGGTGTACTTAACTTTTAAAGGTACCATGAAGTTTCTTTGAACTATCCTTTCACGATCTGAAATAGAATAAACATCTGTAGGCACTTTATCGTCAGTATTAAAATTTGTCCAATATTCACGTTTGCGATATTTATTCTCGTCCCAAAAGTAAAACTGCTTAGTTAATACTGTGTTGTGATTACCAGCCATAAAACGGAACCATATTCCAGAACCAAAACTTAAATGTTTAGAATATTGATATTGAAAAATATAACCTACCTGAAATGTTCGATATTTAAACTCAGATCCCTTATAACCCGAAACGACCTGAATCTGATCACCGCTATAGGCAATATCTAATGAATCCCCTGGATTCAAAAACTCATTTTGAGATGTGGTAACAGTTTTGTGAACGACTAAATTTCCAGTTAAAAATAGTTCCATTTTCACTTTTTTAAATCTATTAAAAACTGTACCGAATTGAAGATTACTGGACTGCAAACTCCCTATATTAAAAACAGGGGTAAAAGTGCCTTGCTCTGTTTGGATATCCTCCATTGGCGATGTTAAGTTATGAGCGAAACCTATTTGAAAATGGTTTTGAGCAAAACAAACTGTAGAAATTTGGAGTACACTAATTATCGCTAAAAACAATAAGATTTTAGATTTCATAGCTAAGAAATAAGGAAGTTTGCGGATGTATAGAAAAATAGCCTGATCTAATTTTGGGAACTATTGAACTGGATAAACCTAAAAAAAGCTCTGCCCTTTCACTTGTGCTTATTTTTCGTTGTACACTGGTATGAAGACGAAAATTATTTTGATACCATGATAAATCTTTGCCTGATACAGTGTAAAAGGAAGGCCCGGTCCCATCTGGATTTTGGGTAAACAAACGATATTCTTCGAAGTGAAACTCCCCAAAAAGAAATTGACAATTCAATCCTGCTTTAAATATCCATTTATTTTTTAGATCCCAACCATAGTTCATTCCAAGACCAAATCGAGAAATTTCATATTCGCTTTTCTCGCCACCTTTAAAAATAGAGGATCCTTCAGGTGGGTTTATTGAATAGAATACATGGTGTCTTTCAGGAATCAAAGAAAAATTCAATGAAAATTCGAACCGCTCATTTCTTATCGTATTGAATCCGTATGACACCTCTAAATCTGTTGTAGAAAGTCTTGCAATATTGTTGGTGCGGAAATATATATCATATCTTTCTGCAAAAAAAGGACCCCTGAGAGCTATATGATACTCGTCATAGGACAATAAGCTTAAATAGTTTTGATGTAGGCGGAATCCAAAATGATTAACTCGATCTTGACTCAAGTTGGTTTGACCATAGATTGCGTGAACAGAAAGGAGTGTAAAAACCAATATTAGTTTTCTCATTGAATAGTATTTGCGCGCAAAAATATAGTTTTCTTAAACTATACAAAGAACCGTTCATCAATTCAACTGCAACAACTCTTCATCCGTAAACAATCGAGATCTAACGATAAAACGTTTTCCGAGTGGGATTTCGAGTGAAAAACTCGAGCCTCTGCCTTCGACTACATCGATGGTGAGCTGGGTGTGTTTCCAGTATTCGTATTGGTCTTTGCTCATCCAGAATTCGGCTCCACCTATTTTTCCCAAGCGTATATCGCTCGAACCCAATCGAAAGTCATTCAGCGGAAAACACATGGGCTGGGAGCCATCGCAGCAGCCACCGCTTTGATGAAAAAGTACAGGGCCGTGTTCTCTTGTTAGTTCGTCGATTAAATCTAAAGTCGCCTTGGTGGCATTTACACGTGGGATGATTTTGTTCATTTTTGAAAGTAGTTAAAGGAAGGTGGACCCAATGTCTAGCCCACCTTTCCATTTTATTTTGAATTAAAAGAAGCCTAGTTTTTCCTTTGAATACGAGATCAACATGTTCTTCGTATTTCGGTAGTGATTTAGCATCATTTTGTGGGTCTCACGACCAAATCCTGATTTCTTGTAACCACCAAAGGGCGCATGTGCAGGGTAAGCATGGTAATTGTTCACCCAAACCCGTCCAGCCTGAACCTGACGCGGAACTTGGTACAATTCATGTGCATCGCGTGTCCAAACTCCAGCACCTAAACCGTACAAAGTATCGTTGGCAATTTCGATCGCTTCTTCCATGGTTTTGAAGGTCGTAACACAGGTAACCGGACCAAAAATTTCTTCCTGGAAAACTCGCATTTTGTTGTGCCCTTTTAGGATGGTTGGTTGAATGTAATATCCCGCTTCCAATCCTTCATTTTTAAAGGCTTCTCCCCCACATAGAACTTCAGCGCCTTCCTCTTTTCCGATTTTCAGGTACGACATGATTTTCTCGTACTGATCGTTCGAAGCTTGAGCGCCCATCATAGTATCTGGTGCCAGTGGATTCCCCATTTTAATGGCTTTGGTTCGTTCGATTACCCGCTCCATGAATTTGTCGTAAATATCCTCATGAACCAAGATCCGCGAAGGACAAGTACAAACTTCACCTTGATTCAAAGCAAACATCACCGCCCCTTCAACTGCTTTGTCGAAGAAGGCATCGTCTTCATCGGCCACAGACTTAAAGAAGATATTGGGTGACTTCCCTCCTAGTTCCATCGTAACAGGAATCAAGTTTTCTGAAGCGTATTGCATGATCAAACGACCTGTTGTAGTTTCTCCTGTAAATGCCACTTTAGCAACGCGTGAAGATGTTGCCAACGGTTTCCCCGCTTCCACACCAAATCCTGTGACCACGTTCAAGACACCTGGAGGCAAAATTCCGTCGATCAATTCCATCAAGGTCATAATTCCAGTAGGCGTTTGTTCGGCTGGTTTTACAATCACACAGCATCCCGCAGCCAAGGCCGGTGCTATTTTCCAAGCCGCCATCAACAAAGGGAAATTCCAAGGTATGATTTGTCCAACTACGCCCAATGGTTCTTGAAGGTTAATGCTAACCGTATTTTCATCATGTTCCGACATCGTGCTTTCGTCCGCCCGGATCACCCCAGCAAAGTACCGGAAATGGTCAATCGCCAAAGGAAGATCGGCTGCCATCGTTTCGCGAATTGCTTTACCGTTATCGACACTTTCTACCGTTGCCAAATACTCCAAGTTGTCTTCCATTATTTGAGCAATCTTCAACAACATATTCGATCGCGTGGTAGCTGCCGTTTTGCTCCAAGTTTCAAATGCCTTGTGTGCAGCATCCAAAGCCAATTCAATATCAGCGGCTTTTGAACGAGCAGCTTTTGTGAAGGCTTTTCCTGTAATTGGACTAATGTTTTCGAAGTATTCTCCTCCGAGCGGTGCGGTCCAACGTCCACCGATGTAATTGTCATACTTGGTTTTAAATTCTACTTCCTTATTTACAAAAGGAATGTTTTGAACAAGTGTTTCCATATTTTTCAACTTAGTGTTTACCCAATGTTCCCTTTTTTAAAACCAAAAGGCCTGTTCGATTTTCTCAAACAGTAGCACAATTTTCCCAAAGCTTGATTTACAGAGGGTTGTTGGCAACAGAATGCGTATTTTAAGCCTTGAAACAGGGATACGATTTTATGTATACAATTCAACCACAAGCGCTTACCTCATTAGACAAGTTGCACTCTTTGGTGGAACATCGCAATAAATTCAGCCTGGATTTCTGCGAGATGAATGTCTTTGAAACGCACCAGAAGGCCAATGACTTTAAACTCAGCTTCGAGGGGTTTACCATTACTTCTATGCTGCGCGGTAAGAAGGTGATGAAGTTGGAAGGAATGGATGCTTTCGACTACCTACCTGGGGAAAGCGTCTTGGCTCCGGCACAGTCGACCATGTTCATCGATTTCCCAGAAGCCGAATTGGAAAAACCAACCCAGTGTACAGCCCTCGTGATTGACAATGCCTATTTGAATCAAAACCTTCAGCGCATCAATGAAAGCTTGCACAAAGACCAGACCTTGGTTTCCGAATGGAAGGTGGATTTGGCTGAATTGATCTTGCGAAACAATGCTCAAATGGCACAATTGACATCCAAGTTGTTGTTTGCCTTTAATCAAAAAGAACCCCTTCTAGATTTTCAAGTGGATATCCTATTGAGGGAACCCATATTAAGTATGCTTCGCGAACAGAATTTAACTGTTTTGAGACGTGAAAAAGGCTATTCCAAAGACAATCCATTTGAGGAAGTTTTTCGCTTCATTCGTCAGCATTTACAAGACAAAATATTGATTGATGACTTGTGTAAAGTCGCTTGTATGAGCAAGAGTACTTTTTACCGAACTTTTGTGGAGACCTATGCTATTTCTCCGGTTCAACTAATCAATGAGGAGCGTATCAAATTTGCCAAAGAGCTCTTGATTCAACCCGAAGTAAGTGTCAAAGAAGCAGGATACGCTGCTGGATTTAATGACCCCAATTATTTTTGTCGCCTGTTCAAAAAAATAGAAGGTATGGCTCCAGGGAGTTATCGAAAAATTCATGGTTTTACTTGATATACTTTCATTTTTAACCTTCTAAGGCTAAAGTTTCTTGCAGAAAATGATCCACTAGAATGAAAAAGGTATGCAGAGAACAATTAACTTAGGGTCCTGAACAGATTGATTAAACGAACTCTGTTTTACTTAACAATTGCCAAAATTCTCTATCATGAAACGCATCATCGCCACGATCTGCTTACTGTTTATTGCTGCAGTTTCCTTTTCACAAAATGACTATTTGCTCGGTACATGGAAATTTGAAAAAATTGCCGACGATCAAAACCTCGACGATCAATCTTTGAAGTTGGCCAATGAAATGTTTGCCAATATGACCATTACCTTCGAAGCAAAGTTTTATTCTCAAAGTTTCATGGGAAAAACCGAAACGGGGACTTATTCTTTTTTGAAGAAAAACAAGTATGAATTTTTCTCTTCAAAGGGTTACAATTACAAGGTGGAAATTGAGAAAATTGATGATACACACATGACCTTTCGCTTTTCGGGCAAGGCTTACCAAATGAAAAAGAAGGAGGAAGAAAAACC
>JAOASF010000058.1 GCA_025210175.1 Crocinitomicaceae bacterium
AATAAATAATTAAGTCAAGCCAAAGAGTGCAAACAGGAGTTACTACGCATAGTAATTGAGGTCCTGTCTCCTGCATCTCTGAGTCCTGACTCCAACCAACGCAGAATTGGAGAACTAAAAAGAAAATAGATAAATAAATGAGTAAGAATTGAGATCGAATATTGGTTCAGCTAATAAAGAAAAATTGGTCCTGACTCCGGACTCCAATAATCCTGACTCCAACCAAACACAGAATTGGACTTGAGGACTTTGGGAATCAAGAATCAGGACAGGTTATTATTTCATGACAATAAGATATAACTTGTGAAAGTCAAAAAAAAACAGATGAGAAATTAAGTCAAGCCAAAGAGTGCAAACAGGAGTTACTACGCATAGTTATTGAAGTCCTGTCTCCTGCATCTCTGAGTCCTGACTCCAACCAAAGCAGAATTGGAGAACTAAAAAGAAAATAGATAAATAATTAAGTCAAGACCGAAGGGCACAGAAAGGAAATGTTTCTCCAAGCGAGTAATGTCCTTTCTCCTGTCTCCTTAAGTCCTGTTCCGATGTTTATCGGAACCAAAAAAGAAATATATGAAAATAGGTGTATTAGGAGCTGGAACCATGGGTTCTGGAATAGCGCAAGTGGCAGCGCAAAATGGTCACGAAACGATATTAGTGGATGTAAACCAAGAAATGTTGAACAAGGCGGAAAGTGCTTTGGACAAGATCTTGAATCGATTGGTTGAAAAAGAGAAAATCTCGGAAGATGATAAAATCAACATTCAAGGAAGAATTTCTTACACCACTGATTTGACCGATTTCAAAGGCTGCGGTTTGGTAATCGAAGCTATCGTTGAGAAGATTGAAGTGAAACACGATGTGTTCAAGAAATTGGAATCGGCAGTGGGGGAGAATTGCATTTTGGCAAGTAACACTTCTTCTTTGTCGATAGCAAGCATCGGTTCGGCCTTGAAAAAATCGGATCGAATTATCGGAATTCACTTCTTCAATCCAGCACCCTTGATGCCTTTGGTGGAGATTATTCCTTCGGTTCAAACTTCACAAGAAACTTTGGAAACAGCAAAGAACTTGATCGATAGTTGGGGGAAAACAACGGTTGTTTGTAAGGATACACCAGGATTTATTGTCAATCGTGGCGCTCGACCATTTTATGGAGAGGCTTTACGCATTTATGAAGAGGGTATTGCTGACTTCGCAACGATTGATTGGGCCATGACAGAAATTGGCGGTTTCAAAATGGGACCATTTACCTTGATGGATTACATTGGGAACGATGTTAATTATGCTGTAACCGAGTCGGTTTTTGCGGCCTTTTATTACGACCCACGTTTCAAACCATCTTTTACACAAAAGCGCCATTCAGAGGCTGGGTTCTTGGGTAGAAAATCAGGAAGAGGTTACTATTCCTATGCAGAAGGTGCTTCCATGCCGGAACCGAATAAGGATATGAAGTTGGGTCAGATGATTTTTGACAGAATATTGGCCATGTTGATCAACGAAGCCTACGATGCCGTTCACATGCAGGTGGCTTCAGCCGAAGATGTCGATAAGGCCATGACCAAAGGGGTGAACTACCCAAAGGGACTATTGGCTTGGGCGAAGGAAATCGGTGAAAAAGAAATTTTGAATCGCTTGGAGATTCTCTTCGAAGAATACGGCGAAGATCGTTATCGACCATGTGTCCTGTTGAAACGAATGGCGAAATAGTATTGATAATGAACGGCTTCCTATTGGAAGCCGTTTTTATTTTGTAAAATCTTCAACCGAGAGAGGAGTCGACTCGTTATGAGGGAAAGTACTACAGTTACTGCACCATTTTTTACAATTAAACATTTTTTTATTGAGTCGCCTTGAAAAGCAAAGGCTTTCGATGAAAGGATCAAGTATCCTTAGGGGCTCACTTGGTAAGGATTACTACACAATAATCTACTTACGCTGAACTAAAAAGGAGGACAATGGTTCTCCTTTTTTGCTTTCAAAAGACTTCTTATCTTTCCGGAAAATTGCTGCCATGCGTTATCTAAGCTTACTGATACTATTTTCTTTATTGTTGTTCTCTTGTGCAAATGAGGACCAACCGAAAAAGACGCCACTGAAATTTGAAAAACATCTAGCTCAATCCGATTTCTACGAATTGTTTAGAGTGAAAGCCTTTCAGCAAGATCGTGCTGAGTACAAAGGAAAAGCGAAAGAGATATTCTACAAAGGAATCAATGCCTACAAAAACAATAAGGATTTAGACAGCGGCGCGTATTATTTGGAAAATTCGATTCGAATCTATCCTACTGCAAACGCCTATTACGAATTGGGGAATATTTTGAATGAACAGGATTATACCACCGAAGCTTTACAGGCCTATCAAGTTGCCGAAGGTTTGGGGTATGAACCTCTGGGGAGTGTGTTGATTCAGATTTCCAGAGTACATGCAAAAAAAGGAGATTTCGATGATGCAGGTGATTATTTGTTGGCTGCAATTCAAGGAGGCTATACCAATCAAAAATTGATTGAGTCTCACCCGGATTATTTGAAGTTCAAGGAAACATGGTATTACAAGGATAATTTCAGGCAAGGGTTTTCTGGTCTCACCGAGCCTGAGCATTTTGCTTGGTTTCAATTTAAGAAGCAATTTCCAGTTAAGACTTTGCCCTTTACCGTAGAGTCAAACCTCAACTATGTCGATTTTGAAAACATGAATTTCATTTCATTCGATTTCGAGACCTATGTCCCTGGTATGCGCGATGAGAAATTTGCCAGAGAAGTTGGAAGGGGGAATTATTTCTATGCGAATATTGGTGAAAACGAAAACTATGTGGCTTGCCTGTACATTACGAGAGAAGAAAATTATTACTTCGAGGAGGACAGCGACTTTATGGAGGAATTATACGAAACCTACCTGTGCACCTATAACCATGAAGGAAAGATCATTGATTTAAAAAAAATAGCAGGAAGGTCTGATTATGAGGAACTTTTGGAAGAAACGGAGATTGACATCTTGGGAAATATCCAGATTACTCAATTTGCCTGCACCTATGAAAAAGACCCTAAGGAAAAGGGATACTTGAACAATCCAGTGGTAGCGAAAACAAAAGTTGGAGAAAAAACGATGCGAATCTTGGCCAGTGGTAAGATCGTTGATACTACTTCTAACTTGGCGAATACGCCTGTTGCAGGAATCGTTGAACTGAATTAGTACGAAGGAATATTTCGCCGATTATCAAATTGGGGACCCAACTCAACCAGGCTATCATAATGTAAGCCGTTTTCGGGTGGATATCAAGGTTGAAGTAGGCGATAAAATAGGCGTACAAACGCAACATAATAGCAGACAACATTAAGAACAAGCAGCGCAGTACCCATTTTTGATGTTGAACGTACTTTTTCCTTCGAACCATCCAATAGGCTTGAATTCCACAAAAAAGCCAAAGAAGACTAAGTAGACTAAAACTCATTTGCGCCCAGAATCCACCGTTGGCATAAATTCCCAAGACCAATCCGCTGGGTCCAGCGAGCAGTAAAAAGGAGATGAAAAACACAATTCCGAAGAGCTTGTGATAGACAATTCTATGTTGAACCAAAGGAAAGAATTGCGCCAAGGCAGCTAGAAAAGCAATTGGACTTGAAAAAACATGAATATAAAAGGACCACCTCCAAAGATCGTGGTGGTAAATTAGTTGTTTGGTCTTCAAAAAATCAACATTTCGCTCGAAAGCCAAATAGGGAATGCTCAATTGGATCAGTAGAAATCCGCTAAAAGCAATACTCACCCAGAGAACCAATGTAAAAAATCGGCCCATTACCAATAGCGGGCCGTGTATACCAAAGAGTCAATTACGAGTGAATCTACTCCGTCTGAATTCATAACAACAGAAACTGGGGTTCTGGGTTGTGACATTCTTTTGTTGCTTTTCCAGTCTACGAATAGTTTCCCTTTTTCCCAAGTCCAGCCACCTTTGTAGGTTTCCAGTTGACTGAACTCACCAGAATCAACCAAGGGGTAGTACTCCATTTTTACGGTGCCATCGTGCTCAAAATAGAGTTCACCAACTTTGGAAGAAAGATAACCCAAGTAATCAGGGATATTCGACTTGTCCAACGGGTCGCCCCATTCGAAATCGCTATTATCTTGTTTTTTGAAAAGTAAAGTATGTCGTTTTTTACCGTTTTGCATTTCCCAATAACCTTCGAGATTGATATTATCTCTGTTGAAAGCTAAATTAAATTGGCCGTCACTTTCCAAGTCGCCTGGTTCGCTTACAACTATATAAACAGAATCGCCACGTAAAGTAAGTGCTCCAGAGATGTTTCTCTTTAAACCTTTGTAGAGGCTGTAACCAGTTAAATGAGCCGGACTTGAAAAGTCCAAACGAAGGAACATGTCTGCTTGATCAGTTTTCGAACGATATATTCCCTTTAAGGTATCCCAGTTGAAATTTTCCCATTCCAAGCCCACATCTTCTTGAGCCATTTGGGTCTCTTCAACAATCGGTTCTTCTGCCGAACAGGCGATTAAGGCAAAAAGTAATAGTGGAGCAATGTATTTAAGCATGGTTGAATTTAGCAAAAATCCGAGTGCTATTTCAAAGCTGGATTTTCATTCAACTCCCTCTGGGCCTGCTTGGCATAAAAAGACGAGCTTGCGGCGATTTCCTTTAATAGCTCCTTGGCTTTTACCGTCTGCTTGGTACGCAAGTAATTCTTGACCAAATACCAATCTCGCTCCTGATCGAAATTGCTAATGTTGATTGCCTTCAATTGATTGAGGTAAAAAATACTCTGCTCGAATTGGCCGGTTTGAAAACAGACAAATCCTGCGTAGAAAAGGGCGTTTACATCATCTGGATAAACCGCCAAAACATTTTCTAGTCGGTTCAGTGCCTTCCGCATACTTCCATCATTCAAATAGTCCATGGTTTTTTCGATGTAGTCTATATAGGGTACGTCGACCGTTCTGATGGTTGTTTCGTTTTCCCGTTGGTCGCGACTTTCTTTGTCGGCTGATGTCCCGGTTAAGTCCAATTGTTGGGTTGGGATCGTTGGCTTTCCTCGCAGTACACGGTAATCAACCAGGTTGAAATTGTAAACATTGATTTCCTTCACCTGTTTGCGCAAATTTAATTCTGTTTTTTTTGCTTCTACTTTCGTCAAATCAACAATTGGTAAGGAGTCCACCTTGAATTTTGGTTCTGGTAGTACGGGCGACTCTTTTGGAGTCGGAGCGATTTGTTTGTCCTTTATCGGTGTGGTTTTCTTTTGTTGATTCTGTAGCGCCTTGTTTTCTTTTTTTTGTTCCCGAATAATGGGTGTGCTCTCCTCAAAAGTAGGTTCCTCAACCAGGTCGGTTATTTCAACGAAGGCTTGTTCAGTGGATATTTTTGTTTCCGCTCCTGGCCAAACAAAGTAGGTAAGGCTTCCCAGAAGCAAAATGGTGGCAATACTCATAGGTAAAAAAGGCCATGAAGTTTTGAATTTTCTATCAAGCCGCTTCATCGCTGCCTTTCGATCCGAGGCACCAATTTGTTTCCATCCTTCCATTGCCTCTTGTTCAAAAGGGTCTGAAGAAGCTTGGTTAGAAGACAGCTCCTCTCTCGATGAGGTCTTCTTGGAATGGATGCTATTTAAAAGTCGTTCCCAGCTCATGACGTTTTCTCCATGATTATTATTAGGATACGTTTGCCGTTTTGAATAGCACTCTTCACCTGTTTCAAACTTAAATTCAGTCCGACGCTGATTTCTTGATACGAGCGTTCTTGAAGAAAGAACAGTTCGATGCACTTTCGTTGTTCGGACTTGAGTTGTTGAACGGCAGCTTCCAGTTTCGTTAAGGTTATCTCTTTCTCTTGAAGGCTGGAAAGATCGCTGCCGTTGTCTTTTATTTCAAAATCTATAGACGCGGTTTCGGGTTTCTTTTTTCGCAACAGCATCAAGCATTCATTCTTACTGACCTGATAAATCCAGCTTTTGAAATACCAGATCTCGTTGACTTGAATTTTGTGAATCAGTTTTTCAAAAATGTCGGCTGTCATATCTTCCGCCTCGTTTACATTCTTCAAATACTTCATGCACAAACCCAAAACCAAGTGACCGTAGCGTTCATAGATTACTTGGAAAGCTTTTTGATTTTGCCCGTCTTTGCGCAATAGCAAAACGAGTTCCTCATCGCTCCAAGTCCTATATGTTTGCAATCGAAATATCACTTGTCTTTATATATAGATGTACGGTTCACAGATTTCCACAAAATTGATCTTACTTTTATGAGTATTCAATTTTCTAAAGATATATGAAACGAGTTGGTTTGATAACATCGGGTGGAGATTCTCCAGGAATGAACGCCTGTATTCGAGCAGTTGTTAAATCGGCCATAGCAGTTGGTTGCGAAGTGGTCGGAATTGAAGACGGTTATCAAGGGATGATTGAAGGCAGGGGGAAGTTGATGGTTTATTCCGATGTAACCAATATCATTCAAATGGGGGGCACCATATTGGGGACAGCTCGGTCCAAAGAATTTAGAACTGCCGAAGGAAGAAAGAAAGCACATGCCAATTTGAAAGAATGGGGATGTGAAGGCTTGATAGTGATTGGAGGTGATGGTTCATTTACAGGGGCTCAAATATTATCTGAGGAATTCAACTTACCAGTGATTGGTATTCCGGGAACCATCGATAATGACCTTTATGGAACCGATCACACCATAGGATACGATACAGCTATTAATACGGCGGTGGATGCCATCGACAAGATCCGAGACACAGCCAATAGTCATCGCCGCATATTTTTTGTGGAAGTGATGGGAAGAGATGCGGGCTTTATTGCCTTGAATAGCGGAATAGCTGCAGGTGCAGATGAAGTGTTGATTCCGGAGGAGTGGACCGATATAAAAGCCTTGGTTGAAAATGTAAAAACCTGTTTGAAGGGAAAACGCTCCACGATTATAGTCGTAGCGGAAGGGGATGATGCTGGAGGTGCCAATGATATACGTAATCACGTTGCAAAGGATCTAGAAGATTACGATGTGCGAGTGGCGATATTAGGGCATATACAGCGAGGGGGCAAGCCCACTGCCTTCGATCGTATTTTATCAACCCGTTTGGGTTACGAAGCGGTGGACTCTTTGTTAAAAGGTGAGAAAGGAATAATGATCGGGGTAAACGGGGAGAATATATGCAAGGTTAGTTTAGAAAGTGCAATTAAAATGCATGCGTCACCAAGTCAGGAAAAAATGGCTTTGGTTAAAAGACTTCGAACACAATCGGATTGATACCAATAGAGTTTTCTTGAGTTGTTCAAAATAAGGAAATAGGTAAAGCGTCCCATTTCCCACGCTATAAGGATCCAATCGTCTATTACATTTCGGCAAATGTGAAAAAATGTACGTGTGTAATCAGTTGTAAATCAAACGAGTGTTAAGCGAATGTAAAGAAAGAACGAAAAAAGATGTCAATTTTCCTTGCAGAACTCAAAAAGCAGCGTACCTTTGCACCCCGCAAACGAGCGGAAACAATACAAAATTGAAATAGAGGAGTACTTTTAGAGGAGTCAGAAAAATTCTAAAACTTTTTTCAATAAAAGCTTGTCAATAAAAATAAA
>JAOASF010000059.1 GCA_025210175.1 Crocinitomicaceae bacterium
CCACCTTGTTCATGAAGCGAATCAAGCGTTGAACTTCCAAGATATTCAAGCGATGGATTCCGTCTTCACCTCGGTACCCTGTTTTATCTCGAACGCGCTGATCTCCACCCGAACAGAAGGCATGAACGCCGTCTTTAGGAGATGGTCCTTCTGCTGAAAACAAAATCACTCCCACCTCAAGATCTTCTTGAGCCATGGTAAATGCTTCTAATAATTCGGATACAGTTTTAGGGCGAAAGGCGTTTCGCACCTCTGGTCGATTAAAGGCAATACGGGCAACCCCATTGCACTTTTTAAAGGTAATATCTTGGTATTCTTTTACGGTTTTCCACGCAATTTCTGACATCTCTTTCTTTTTTGCCAAAAATAGCGTTTGAGGGTTAATTACTGTCCTACGAAGCGGTAAATAATTGTTCCCTCTTGGATATTGGGAGCTGAAGAACTGTATTTGAAACGAGACATTTTTGCATACTTAACCGACTGGTCAATCATACATTGGTTGGCACCACTTGCGCTTTTCACCGCAGCTGAAGTCACGTCTCCATTTTTATTCACGCGTATTGTAACGGCAACCGTTCCCGAACCTTTACCACAGGTGTAGCCAGGATTTCGGACATACCAGTTATTGTCTTGATGCGGATTCCTATTCGCCAATTCCCATTCCACCATTACACTTCCAGCGTACGCTACATCTCCACCAGTTTTTGCAGGAACTTTTTTCTCGGTTTTCGGCTGTTGCGATTCTAACAAGCGTTGTTCCGCTCTTTCTTCTTGAATTCTTTCTCGTTCTTTTTCTCCTCCCGCTTCCTCGAATAATCTTCGTTCGTAGTCCTTCACAGACTCTTCTACAGCCTTCGCACTTTTGTTGGAAGAATAATTTTCGTAGGCTCTTTCGCGGGTATCGTTCACATCCCGACTTATGTTTTTTAAATCGCTAGTATAATCCGCACTCACCTCAATTTGCTCGGGTTCCAAAACAAATTCTTCTTGGTCCAATTGTGGTCCTTCATGAAAGGGGGTAATCGGGAAATATTGCGTATATGATTCCATCTGCAAATACACAAAAATGATCATATAGGCCGTGAGAGAGGCAATGATTCCAAACTTGTATTTGTCAATGAAATTCAGCATTTCGGTTTAGTAACGATTAAAAACTAAAGTTATTTACTTGGCAGCGCGCACAAGCTTGTTTTCAGGAAGGTACAAATAATCCAAAACTTCCCCTTTTATCAGTACAAGAAAGTCATTTTGGATGGCTCTAACGTCATCGTATTCCACCGGAACAATCACTTTTCCATCCGCAGAGTACACCCCGTATTTATCCTTATTCATGACCAGGTATCTCGCCAGATCAATTCTTTCTACCAAGTCCTGCTGAATCGGAATTAGTTCTTCTCCTTTCACATCAATTACCCCTTGCTTGTTGCCAATTGTTACAATGGCTCCTCCACTTCTGAAGCTTTCCGCAAAGTCGTATTTCGGCGCAATTTCAACCTTGTTCTGCAAGTTGATGAAACCCCATTTTTTCCCTTTGGTGAAGGCCATTAAACTACTGAACTCACCCAGGGCATCATACTGATTGGGGATGGTAAACTTTCCGGTTCTATCGATGATACCAAACTTGTCTTTTTGCTTGGCGATAGCTGAGTATTCTCTGAATTGAGAAAGCAAAATATAATTGGGATACAACTCAAACTGTGGAGCTATCACTTGTTCCCCAAATGCACTGATATAGCCATACGTATCGCCCTTTTTTACGATGGCCATTCCAAAACTCAATTCACCTATCTCATCGTATTTAGCCGCTACTACCACCTTTCCTTGTGCATTGATCAAACCTTTTTTGTCCTCTTCCTCGTAGATCAGTAAATCCTTGGTGAAAAACTCAAGATGCTCGTATTTGGGTTGAAATAAATAATTGCCTTCTTCATTAATAAAAGCCTGGTTTTCTCCTACTTGCACCTTGGCAATTCCTTGAGAAAAAGCAAAGGCCTCGTCGAAGCGTGCATTGATTCTCATTTCCCCAAAACGGTCGTAGTAACCATATTTTTCACCCTTTTGGGCATAGACCAAACCATCCGAAAAGGCACCAATATCGTCGTATTCCGTATCAAGAATAATCTTTCCCGTACGGTCGATCAAACCGAACTTTCCATCTTGCTCTACCACGGCTCGACCCTCTTCGAAATCCGTTCCCGATTCATAGATAAACGGAATAACCTCTTCTCCTGCTTTGTTGATATAACCGTACTTTCCATTTTTTCCGGCCAAAGCGAGTCCTTCTCTAAAGAAACTGATCAATTCAAAAGTTGGCTCAATCAAGATTTCTCCCTTGAGATCCATCGCGCCAAATAAACGTCCTTTTTTATAAGGCAGGAACACCTTTTTGGCCATTTTGAGATCCATGTCTATTTCACTCATGAAGGGGTATTCTGGAAACTCTCGCTGGAACATTTGTATGCGTTCTTCGGAATAGTCGTACATATATACTTGGTACAACTTGCGCCATGCCTCTTCTCGATTCCTGTTTTGAGGATATCGCACCAAGAAACGATTAAAGGCCTCAACAGTATTGTTGGCAGTGGTCAGTTCGTAAATTTTATCCTCAGCTTCCGACAAATAAGGGCTATTGGGGTACTTGGTCATAAAGGTTTCATAGGCTTCGATATTTCCCCCTTCTGTTTCTTCTCTAAACTGAGCGCTATAGTACTGTTGCTCTACCTGATCGTGAAAACTACTATTCGGATAGTAGGCCTGAAATCGCAAATAAGCCTCAGAAGTATTGATGGCTCTAGCTTCTTCAAAGGCAAGAGAATCACGTATGAATTCAGCCCTTGGGTAGTCGTTGCTATTGGGGTTCTTATCCATGAACAAAGTCCAGGCATCCACCGAATTCGATTTTTCAATTCGACGGAACATAGCGCTTGAAATTAACTCTCGCAATGAGTCCATACGCAGACTGTCGTAGCCGTATCTCTCCAACCTTCTGTGCCATTTCGGCTTCAGTTTATGAAAGTTGTTTTCTGCCAGAATGATATAGTTGTAGGCTGAATCAATGTTGTGAAACGGGTTGTCTTGGCGGTAATAGATAGTCGCCAAACCGAAGGCAGCCGGTGAGGTCTTCTTGCGAAGTGAGGATTCAAAATACTTCTTGGCTCGGAAGTAGTCCATTTGCTCTAGTTTGCGGTAGGCTTTTTCAATCTTTTTCATTGAAAAAGCAGGGCTCACAAAGAAAAAGGAGCATACCAACAAAATGGGTATTGAATATCTAAGAAATTTCATGTTAAACCTATGTACGAACGTACCTCAAAAATGTTCACTAAAACGGTCAATTCTGAATACAAAAAAAGCCTTTCAGTAGTTGAAAGGCTTCGTATCTTTTTAAAACTCGCTTATTTCTTACGAGCTCCGAAACGGTTTTTGAATTTATCAATACGACCTGCAGTATCCACGTATTGTACAATCCCTGTAAAGAATGGGTGAGACTTGTGAGAGATATCCAATTTCACCAATGGATACTCTTTACCATCTTCCCAAGTAATTGATTCGTTTGATGCTGCACAAGAAGGGCACAAAAACGCGTAGTCATTTGACATGTCTTTGAATACCACTAATCTGTAATCTTCTGGATGGATATCTTTTTTCATTTTACTGCTATTATAATCTCGTTCTGCCTTAAAAGGGAGTGCAAATTTATATAAAGTTTTTTATATCTCCTCAAATAATTATAAATAAAATAAAACATCCTTATCTTGCGTTACGTTTTCAAAACTCGGAAGTGCGCATTTTATCCTTTTTACTATCCTTTTTGAGCTTGGTTTTGTTGTTCAGTTTGAACTCCTGCCGCAAACCTATCAAATTCTCTTCAGAAAATCTAACTTTTTCGGTTGACACCCTGGTTTTTGACACTGTTTTCACGACTGTGGGATCGACCACCCAATCCTTTAAGTTTTACAACCCATCCAATAGTCCAATAAAGATTGACGAGATCGAATTAGTCGGAGGATCTTCCTCCCCTTTTCGAATCAACGTAGATGGCGTGAAGGGCCCCAAGGTTGGCGAAACGGAAATGGAAGGAAAGGACAGTTTATTCGTGTTTGTAGAGGTAACCCTGGCTGTTAACAATGGCACCTTGCCCATGGTCGTTGAAGATCGAATTCGCTTTCGCACCAATGGAAAAGACCAGTATGTTCAATTAGCCGTATGGGGTCAGGATGCCTATTTTCATCGAAACGATATCAATTCGGGAACTTGGCCCAACGACAAACCACATGTAATCTATGGCTACGCTGGAATTGACTCGGCGGAAACCCTCAACATTATCGCTGGCACCCACATTTTTCTGCACAAAAACTCATTGATTTACAACTACAAGGGTACGCTTAACATATTAGGTACCAAAGACAATAAAGTCACCATGCAAGGTGATCGACTAGAAAGCTTTTATGACGACGTCCAAGGACAGTATTATGGCATATACATGCAAGAAGCCAGACCATCTGTGATTGAACATTTGGAGCAGAAAAATGGAATTGCAGGCTTGCACCTGTTTTCGCGTGATCCAAATTTTACTGACTACACAGTTACCATCCGTCATTCTGAATTTTACAACAATAGTCGCTATGGTCTATTCGTCTACAGCGGAGCACGCTTGAAGGCAGAGAATTCAATCTCCCATTCCAATGCATTGCACGCCTTGCTCTTATTAGAAGGCGGTGGAGTTCATTTTAATTACTGCAACTTGCTCTCCTATGGTGCTACAAGTCAAACACCAGCTGTTGGCTTATCCAATTATTTTTTCAACCAAGCGACCGGTGATTTAAACATTGGCGAAATCACGGAAAGCACCTTCACCAATAGCATTATTTATGGCGCTCAGGCTACGGAACTGGTTTTGGACACACTCGATTTTCAAGGACAAAAATTATGGACTTTTGACTTTGACAACTGCGTCATTTCCAAAGAAGCGAACATTACTGGGGACTACTATAAAAACATGATTTGGAACAATGACCCCTTGTTTTCTGATCCATTTAGCCGTAATTTTAATGTGCTAAGCAATTCGCCAATATTGAATTCAGCTAATCAACTTTATTATCTTCCTTTAGATTTTAAAGAGACTACAAGGGATGCAGCAGCAAGCGACATAGGCTTCTTAGAATTTCCTTAAAATTGATTTTGGATAGTTTTTTTCGATAATTTGGCCTCACGTAACCCAGTAGATTATGCCATACGAATCCCTACTTTCATCTTTATCACCTGAGGATCAAATACTTCTTCAACAAAGTATTGAAATTCGTACCTATCACAAGAACGATATTGTCTTCAAGGAAAAATCCAAAACGCAAGGTATTTATTGCATCATTTCAGGCTCCGTAAAGCGCTTCATTTTAGGGCTCGACGGCAAGGAGTGTATTTTTGAGATTTGTGGTGCAAGCGATATTTTCGGACACCGAAACATCTTTTTAACGGAGGAGAATTTTGATTCCTCTGTCGCTACAACCACAAGTGAAATCGCCTTTGTTCCGAAGAAAATTTTCTTGTATTTGATTCGTAAATACGAGAATGTCAATTTGAATTACATCCGCTTGTTGAACGAAGAAAGTATTCGCCAAATAAAGCATTCACAAATCATATCACAGCTGAGTTTGCGTCAACGCTTGGCCCATTACCTCTTGTATTTGCAATCTAAAAATGCCGATAGAAACAATTGGACAATTGAAATTTCTCGAGATGACTTGGCCAACCTCATTGGCACCGTTAAAGAG
>JAOASF010000060.1 GCA_025210175.1 Crocinitomicaceae bacterium
CTTATACCGTTTACATTTTAGCTGACAGATGGTCAGGTTGGCTTGGCTTTTGATAAGCTTGTTGATAAAATCTGTAACCCTGTCTCTAAGACAGCTTATAGCCATTGTAACTTTGAAACATGTTGACAAGACCTTTTATCCTCCTTTTGTTATTCGCCCAATCCTTCAGCTCCAGTACCAACGTTGGAAAGATGCAAATATTGAGGGTAGAAGAGGAAGTAATCGATTCAGACCAGGCAGAGGTTGACAAGGTTTACAAAGAGCTGAGCAACAGTCAAAAAGTCGACTTACTATTGAATCAGCCTGTCCAAATTGAAGGTAAAAGTTATCTGTCAAATACCTTCAAAATAAACGATCAAACGTCCATTTTAGCCAAGCAAATACCGTATCTTAAAAACGAAAAAGCACTTGACCTTTGGACCCTAGAATTCGATCCGAATAAGGGCAACCTAATTCCCTTTCAAGGTTTGAGTGCAATGGATATTACCCACCAAGACTTTGTGTCAGAAAGTCCGCTCGAAAGAGCCAAACTCATCCACACTTACAACAAGAAATTTCAAGAGAAAGGTTTGTCATTGGTGCTCACTTCTTTTTGGGGAGAACTGGCAAATGTTAAGGATCAGAACGTAGCACAAACCGAATGGCTATCTGCGATACGACAACTGCCCAAGGAATCCTTTTTACTTTCCTACGACTCTTTATTTGAAGAAATCGGAACACTTTACAAAGGTTCGCTTCAAAAATCGATCGAAAGCTTCCGTTCGGATTACAATTTTGAAGGACTTTTAATTCATCGCCCTGACGGAAGTAGTGTTCAGAAAGTGATGACTGCGCTCTTATCTGGAGTGGATCTGTATTTAGGAAATGATCCAAAATTTCTCTCCGAATTGAAGGAAACACTGTTGGCAAGAATGTCGAAAAAGCCCGCTTTAATTGAAAATCAAGTGAAGCGAAACCTGTCATACCGACTGAAGATCCATCGCAAAACCAAATTGGTGAAGGAAGAAACGTTAGACAAAGACCAACTGGAAATGCAAGTGAAGTCCGCAAGCTTGGTTTGTATTAAAAATGACGCTGACTTTTTGCCCATTCGAGATCTCAATCAAAGTTTCTCCGTGGAAGGATTTGCAGGCCGTGAACTCGACTTGATTTACAATTACATTCTACCAAAAGCTGGCAAGACGGATGTAAAATTACTCAAAGCCAGTTCCGGTAATTTTCCTGAGATATACAAAACTGCTCAATACGATAGCGCAAAAACCAAGGTGCTCGTCATAGACGCACAAACGCTTTACAAGCATCGAACCCGAGATTTGTCCATTTTTAGCCAGATACTCGTGCTACCCGAAGATGACGAACTATCGGCACAATTAGCTATTCAGGCGGTTTTCGGATCGTTTGATATCAAAGGAAGGTTGCCATTCTTTCTTTCGCCTGAGTACAAGAACAACACCTGTATTGAAACGAAGAACTTACAACGCCTGCGCTATTTAGCCCCCAAATACATTGGCTTGTCGGAAACGATTCTCCTTGCTGCGGATTCGATTGTGAATGAAGCATTAGACAATGGAACTTTCCCTGGATGTCAAGTCTTATTCGCTTGGAAAAATACCGTTGTCTACCAGAAAAGTTTTGGGTACATCAGCTCCAGTAAAAAGGAAACTACAAACAACAGAGTACTTTACGACATTGCCTCTGTTTCCAAAATTGCAGGCAGTACATGTGCCTTGATGCATCTCGATGGAAATGGGAAGTTTTCGCTTAACAAAAAACTCAAAGATTATCTTCCAGAATTAATGGAAGGATCGAGCTTGCAACACCTTGTTTTGAAAGACATGATGGCGCATCAAGCGGGACTTCCTTCATGGATTCCATTCTACACTAAAACACTCAAAAACAACAAGTTAAATACGGAATTTTACAGCAAAGATTCAACCAAGACCAAAAGAATTGAAGTTGCCAAAGATTTGTACTTACTCAACACTTACCCAGACAGCATTTACCAGAGAATTTTAGACGCTCGCCTAGGGCAAAAAAAATACCTATACAGTGATCTTGGTTATTACTTCGTTAAAAAAATTGTAGAATCTGAGGGAGGCCTTGACTTCGACCAATATCTCTACCAAAATATTTACCGCCCTTTGGGATTGCAAAACATGCAATTCAATCCATATAAAAAGGTGGACCTCAACAACATCGCTCCAACAGAGGATGATCAAATTTTTAGACAACAGTTGATTCATGGCTACGTGCACGATCCGGGAGCTGCTATGTTGGGAGGAGTTGGTGGACACGCTGGTTTGTTTTGTAATTCAAACGATTTGGCCATACTCATGCAAATGCTGTTAAACGGTGGATCGTATGGGGGACAAACCATACTCAACGGGAACAAAATAAAGGAATACACCTCCGTTCAATTCCCACAAACCAATAGAAGAGGGGCGGGGTGTGATAAACCAACCCTAAGCGGAAAAGGCGGCACTGCCTGCGAGGAAGCATCGGCTGAAAGTTATGGGCATTCAGGATTTACAGGTACGCTCACATGGGCCGACCCCAAATACGACATCAATTATGTCTTTTTATCAAATAGAGTGAACCCAGACGCCGAAAATTGGAAAATTGTAAAAACCAATGTACGCACAAGAATTCAGAGTGTTTGGTACAAGGCTGTTAAAAGCTCACAATTGGTCGATTACACCCAGTATTTGTAATTAACTTTACCCCACAAAATTAGCAATGAAGATAGGTATCGTATTATATCCAACTTTTGGAGGGTCAGGAGTTGTAGCAACAGAACTCGGTAAGGCCCTGGCCAAAAAAGGACACGAAATTCACTTTATCACCTATTCTCAACCAGTGCGTTTGGGATCGTTTAGAGAAAACATTTATTACCACGAGGTAGCGGTATCTGATTACCCCTTGTTTGAATATCAGCCCTATGAAACTGAGTTGGCCAGCAAAATGGTAGACGTGGTGAAGTATGAAAAACTAGACATTCTACATGTTCACTATGCCATTCCGCACGCCTCAGCAGCCTTTATGGCGAAGCAAATTTTAGCATCACAAGGGATTGACATTCCTTTTGTAACGACCCTGCATGGAACCGATATCACCTTAGTGGGGAAGGATCCATCGTTTGAACCTGTCATTACCTTTTGTCTAAACCAAAGTGACGCGGTAACCGCAGTATCTGAAAGTCTCAAGAAAGACACCTTGGAGCATTTTGATACAAACAGAGAAATACATGTTATTCCGAACTTTATTGGTATTGAGGAAGAAGACGACGCCGAACACCTATTAAAAATAAGAAGAAGATATGCGGCCGACCATGAGCGACTCTTGTGTCACGTTTCCAATTTCCGAAAAGTAAAGAGGGTAGAGGATGTCCTGTTGACCTTTGCCTTGGTACAAAAAGAAATTCCTTCCAAACTATTGATGGTAGGAGACGGTCCAGAACGAGTTTACTTGGAAAAGATGTGTAGAGAACACAATTTGTGCGACAAGGTCATTTTCGTTGGAAAGGTAAGAGATACCAAGCATGTATTGGCCATATCTGATCTATTCTTGCTTCCATCCGAAACAGAGAGCTTTGGTTTAGCTGCCCTAGAGGCAATGGCTGTTTCAGTACCCGTAATCTCATCAAATACGGGTGGTATTCCAGAAGTAAATACACACGGAGTATCAGGTTACCTGTCCAATGTAGGTGATGTACAAGACATGGGGGCCAATGCCATTCATATTCTATCAGATGACCAACGTTTGAAAGATTTTAAGCAGGCAGCACGAAAAAGAGCTGAAGATTTCCGTTTAGAAAACATTTTACCACAGTACGAAACACTTTATCGCGAAGTTCTCTCATTGAACAAATAGGGGTTTTCATCGAACATTTTGGGGTTCCCATCGAATATTTTTAAAAAAAAGTGTAAGCACGCATACTAAGTTTGAATTTTTGTCGTTAACTTATGTAACAATTCGAGATTGTTGCGTTTTAATTTCAAAGAAGCCACAACTTCTTTTATTTGCTTACATAAAACCCATTTAAAACTATGACAGTGAACCCCTTGTATCACCAGTCCCAAACCAAGCTAGAGGAGGAGCTTGTGTGGATTAGGAGAGCGCAGAAGGATCCGGAGAGCTTCGGTCCACTGTACAAAAAGTACCACGAGCAAATTTTCCGATACATCTATCAACGGATGGATGATGAGGAAATGGCTTTCGATGTTACCTCTCAGGTATTCATTAAGGCACTTAAAAACTTGCCGAAATATGAATACAGAGGAGTACCACTCGCCTCATGGCTCTATAGAATTGCCAAAAGTGAATTGTATCAAGCATTTCGCGATCGCAAGGCCATTCGAACAGTCAACGTAGACGACATTCACCTATCAGAAATGATAGAAGAAATGGACGAAGACGAACGAGAAGAGAGAAAGCGTAAGTTGTACAACAGTTTAAAGAAATTAAAAGAAACAGACCTGCAGTTGATTGAAATGCGTTATTTTGAGAAACGGTCGTTTCGGGAAATCGGAGAGATCCTGGAACTGACCGAGAATAACGCAAAAGTCAAGTGTTTTAGGGCTTTAGAGAAATTAAAACGCTTTATTATTGAATGACCAAAATGAAAACACAATTCAATCTCGATCGAAAACAGCTGACAAGTGAACATATTAATTCAAGACAGGACTTTGATAAGGTATTGAAGGGAAGTCAAGCTGCAAATGCACCTTTTTGGAAATCACCTTGGTTCTATGGTCCTACTGGATTAGCCACCATCGCTGTAATCGTCGCGATAAGTTTCATGTTGGGAGAAGACACGAAACCTACCGTACAAAACAACATCAAACCAAGTCAAGTGTCTTTGGCTTCATTGGAAGACACACCTTGTATTAAACCGATAAGCGAGACATCTGATCTCGCTTTTAATGTTTATTCCATCGACCCTAAAAGAGGGGGAAACATCATTTTACCAACCGGAACAGAAATCAAGATAAACAAGAACTCCTTGTTGACTTCTGAATCTGGAACGGTTGAAATTAGAGTTCGAGAATTCCACGATAAAGCGGAGGCATTTATTGCTGGTATCCCAATGGATTATGGAAAAACCAAGGCTTTTGAATCGGCAGGGATGATTGAAATCCGAGCCATGCAGGGGAATGAAGAAGTTTCGATTAACGAAAAGTATCCGATTGAAATCTCCATGTCTCTCCACAAAAATCCTGAGGATGGGTTTAAGTTTTGGTACTTAGATGAGGATAAAAGTGAATGGCAAGAACACGATGCGTATTACGAAAACCGTTCTTCTGAAGACAACAGACAGGAAATTGCAAGTGTTGAAAAATCCCTCTCGAAAGTTCAAAACCTGGTTGACAATTGCCAAAAAGAAATTGCCAAAGTTGAAGCTACAGCTTCAGACAATTCACTTTTGCCAACTCTGGGAGCGAGAAAACTGCAAATTGCTTTCGACGAAAAAGATTTTCCAGAGTTAAAAGGGTACAAAGACATTGAGTTTGAATATGTCAACTACAACGAAGAAGTTGCCAAAGTTCTCAAGTCGCAAGTTTGGAATGAGGTAAACCTGAGCAAGGCTGGCGACTACATCGCCATTTTTAAAAACTCAAAAGGAACGCAAAGCGTGAAGGTTAAACCTGTTTTGAAAGGAAAAACTCTTCAAGAAGTAGAGGCGCAAATCAAAGCAGCGGAGGCCATCAAAACAAAAGAACTCGCTCGACTGCAGAAAGAAAAAGAGGAATTGAAGGCAAGAGCTTTGGAGCTGGAAGCCAAATACCAAGGTCTCATCGCAGATATGCAAACGGAAATTGACAATTCTACCAAAAGAACCGCCCTGGCTGCTGCTAGAGCCCGTCAAAACACAGCAGCCGTTTCTGTAGCTGCAGCCGAATTCCGAACCACGCGATTTGGAAGTTACAATTGTGACAAACCCATACCGTACCCGGCAAAACGACCAGAATTCGTTGCCTTTACTGACCAACAAGAAAATCAATTGGTTCCAAAGGCCATCTATGTATTTGACTTGCAAAAAGATACCCGCTATACCTATCTAGAAGTGGGCAATCATCCTCTCGAAAGCGTGGGCTGGTTCAATAACCCAACAACGGTGATCATCATGGACAATGAAGGCCGAATGTTTTATTCCAACAACATCCAAGAACAACAAGGTATGCGTACCATCGCATTGGAAAAATTGGAAAAAAATGATCTGACTGCCGACAACTTGAAGAAAATTATCCGTGAGAGTACTGCTGTTATTTAGTCTCCTCTCCCTGCAAACTATCGCCCAGAGCGATACGATACATGTTGCTCGTCAGCTGAATTATTTCCCCTGGTTGGCCGCCCGACAATACGGTGATTTGCCCTATTATTTGTTGTGCGATAACAAGGGCATATACATCTTGGAAGAAGGACACATCGATTCATTCAAAATCAGCTATTACGGCAAAAAAGGGATGCAAGAAATCAAGCTAAAAGGCAATCAAGTGCCCGATTCGATCTGCAAGGACATCATGCTTCACGGTATAGGATCTGATGTTTTCTTCTCGGAAATTATTGTCACAATTCCTTCCGAAAGAATGCCAGTTCGCGTATCTTCGATGCGATTTACCATTACCCGTAAAGAGGATGAATAAAGGATTTACCTTCTTTTTGATTTTACTTTTTTCCATGAAGGCTTGGTCTCAAACCGACACCGTTCGCTTGGTAAAGGAAGTAGAAGGGGTTTTTAGATGCACCGATCCCGAGGCACGTAATTGGTACATTTATGGACAAGGAGACCAATATATCTTGGCCAATTTAAAGATTCCAGAAAAAGAAGTTTTAAGCTGGTTTCAGCGTTTCAAGAACAGCCAAAACTTATACCGAGGTAGCTTCTCTTTTATGGGAGGAAAAAAAATGTTAGCTTTAAACAAACAAGACCAAACAGACGACTACATCCACTTCGAAATACTTGATTGGCAACCTGATCGATTAATTTTAAGGGAATTACAACAAAAAACAGAGTACGTTTTTGAAAAATTGCTGAATTAATTGGGCGATTGATTCAAATCCGTTAAATTTGATGATAGTAGTGAAAACAAAAGTTAGATTAAGTTTGGTTATTCGATTGCACTGGGTGCTCATCCTTTCATTTTTTCTCGGTTTATCTTCGCAAGTTCATGCGCAGCGTTACCGTCAAACAAGCAACTTTAACACCAGCAGAAACTGGTCGTTGAACAAAAAGGAATTTATGTTCGGTGCTGGACAAACGACCTTTTACGGTGACCTGGGAGGACGAAATCAAATTGGAACGGACTATTCCTTGGTGGATTATGACTTTTTTGCCACTGCTTTTACGGTTCAAGTAGGATACCGCTACCGTTTTAAGCCGCGTTGGGCTACCACTACTACACTATACGGAGGTTTGGTTCGAGGAGCCGACTCTTTAACGCAAGAACTTGTTAGAAATACCAGAAACCTATCTTTTCGATCTCCAATTGTAACGCTTAACCAGCGTCTGGAATTCATCATTACCGCTCGCGAAGATGTAGGAGGGAGGTACCGCATTCCAGGATTGAACAGAAGAAGAGATGTCAACCGTCAATTGTACCTTTTTGGTGGAATCGGAATTACCTACTTTAACCCACAAGCAGAGTACAACGGAACTTGGTACAACTTGCGCGACTTTCATACGGAAGGACAAGGTCTTGAAGGAGGTCCTAATCAATACGGTCGTTTTACCATTACCAATAACATTGGTTTAGGTTGGAGATGGGGCTTGAACAAGCTTTGGAGAATGGGGCTTGAATTGTCCATCACCAAATGTTACACCGACTATGTAGATGATGTTTCTGGGGTATATTACGATCCTGAAAAACTGCGTCAGTTATATGGAGATGAGGCAGCTTATTTCTCCAATCCAGCCTATAAAAACCAAAATTATTTTGCACCTGGGCAGCAGCGTGGGGATGAGCAGAATGATTTTTATGGTTATTTGAACGTGGTATTTTATCGAAACTTTACGTACAAACCAGCCAATTACAAATTTGGTAGACCAGGTAAATTTAAAACTGGAGGTCGATATAAATTCTAATTTGCTCGTTCATTCGTCGTCTTCTTCTTATTTTTGCGGCAAAAAGAATGTACGCACTTCTTCGCAAATTCCTCTTCCAATTCGACCCTGAAAAAGTACATTATTGGACAACTGATATGCTCGGTTTTGTCTTGAAAATTCCCTTTGCCAAAAGCATTTTCAAATCTCTTTTCTTTGTTGAAGACCCGCGATTGGAAAGAACTGTGGCAGGTTTAAAGTTCAAAAACCCAGTTGGTTTAGCAGCAGGTTTCGACAAAAACGCTCGCATGTATAATGACTTGTTTTACTGTGGTTTTGGCTTCATCGAAATTGGAACCTTAACGCCAAAAGGTCAGCCTGGAAATGAAAAACCACGTTTGTTCAGAATCAAAGACGATTCTGGTATCATCAATCGAATGGGATTCAATAACGATGGTGTAGAAGAAGCGATTACTCATTTAAAAAACAAGAAAGTTGATATTCTAATTGGTGGAAATATTGGAAAGAATAAAGTAACGCCAAACGAACAAGCAACCAACGATTACATCCTGTGTTTTGATGCCTTGTTCCCTTATGTTGACTACTTCGTGGTGAATGTAAGCTCACCGAATACCCCCAATTTAAGGGACCTTCAGGAAAAAGAACCATTGAAACTGTTGTTGTCTACTTTGCAATCCAAAAACGAACAGCAAGAAAAGAGCAAGCCGATCTTTTTGAAAATCGCACCGGACTTGACAGATTCTCAATTGGACGATATTGTTGAAATTGTTGCTGAGACTAAAATTGCAGGTGTAATTGCAACCAATACGACCATTCAACGAGACCATTTGGTTACGGACAAAAAGGTGGTAGAAGAAATTGGAGCTGGTGGAGTATCTGGTAAACCGGTGACGAAAAGATCAACAGAAGTTATTCGTTATTTGTCTCAGAAGTCCAATCAAGCCTTTCCCATCATTGGAGTAGGAGGAATCCACTCCGAAAAGGATGCCTTGGAAAAATTGGAAGCTGGAGCATCCTTGTTACAGGTTTACACCGGATTTATTTATGAAGGACCAGGCTTGGTGAAGCGAATAAACAAAGCTATTTTAGCACAAGCATGACAAAAGAACTGAAACTGATTGAATGCCCTCGCGATGCCATGCAGGGCTGGAAAACACAGATACCAACGGAGGTTAAGGTAAATTATATCAACCACCTGTTGACTTTGGGCTTTGATACCATCGACTTCGGAAGCTTCGTTTCCCAAAAAGCGATTCCTCAAATGGCTGACACCAAGGAGGTTTTGGCTCAGTTAGATTTGGCCAAGACCAATAGCAAATTGTTGGCCATCATTGCCAACCAGCGCGGAGCGGATGACGCCTTGCAACATGAGGAAATCAGTTATCTAGGTTTTCCTTTTTCTGTTTCGGAAGAATTTCAACAAAGAAATACCAATTCAAGCATCGAAGAATCATTGGGTCGCGTAGCCGATATTCAAAACATGTGTTTGAAAAAAGGAAAAGACTTAGTGGTTTATTTAAGCATGGGCTTTGGTAACCCTTATGGAGAGTCTTGGCATCCTGATTTGGTTACAACTTGGTCGGAACGTCTGTACAAAGAATTCGATATTAAAATAATAGCACCTTCGGATACAATCGGATGTGCCACCCCAGAGATTTCGGGTTCCTTGTTCGGTCAGTTGATCAAGGAATTGCCACAGATAGAATTTGGTGCACACTTGCATACTTTGCCTGAAAATGCAACCAAATTGATTGAAGCCACTTATAACAGCGGATGTCGCCGATTTGATGGAGCCATAAAAGGTTTCGGAGGATGTCCAATGGCCAAGGATGACCTTACGGGTAACATGCCTACTGAAAGAATGATTGGTTATTTTGAAGACCAAAACATTCCCCATGGTATTGACCTTGTTGGACTTCGCGAGGCCGAAAATATGTCTATGAAAATCTTCGCTTGATGCAAAAAATATGCTTACTTCTTTTTCTCACTTTGGCTCTATTTGCCTGTAAAAGTGAGCCTTCTGAAAATATTCTATCAGAGGAAGACAAAAAACCAGTTGAAGAAAAAAAGGACTTTGAGGACATTCAGGAATTGTTTGAAGCCACTGCTTTCAAAGACACAACTGAACTTGCTTTGCTCAAGGAAATTCAAATTTGTTCAGCAGACAGCAACCTCATTAAAAAAGGAGCAATTGCCTGCGACCCGGGATATTTCAAATTTTTCCCGCTGATCAAGGGTGGCGACCTGAACAATGGATTCATCCTTTTGGTAAAAGCGGGTACTGGAGGTTTTCCCTTGCGTCGCCTGTTGATTTTTCAAAGAGAAAGAGGAAAATTGATCAAGGTAAATGGCTTTGTCTCCAATTTAATTGGTCGTGTTCCCACCAAGAGTGGATACGATGATTTGCTTTTGCGTTTCAACGATAAGGATGGAACTGAAGACATGTTTTACAACTGTCTCTTTACATGGAATGGTTCCCAATACATCTACAAACAAGTGGAAGTAATTGAAGGCAGAAACTGGGGCGGACGAGTGAAGGCCGAGTTGAAGGATAGCATATCGAATGAGATTTACCAAAACATCCTGAATAACAAAATGATTTTTTAATTGCGATTCCTTCTTCCAATAGTGCTTTTGTTTCTGGTGGCGGGATGTACCTCTAATGTTGGCATACGCGTATTGGAACCCTATCCCATGTTTCATGGCAATGCTAGCAAGATTTGGATTATCAACAAGGTACTGAATAAGGGGAAAAACTACTCGCCAACACCTATTTACCAAAAAGATTGCATCATATTTCACAAGAATGAGAAATTTCAAATGCAACCCATTCACACCTTGGGATATTTACCTCAAAAATCGGGTACCTTTTATGTGGAAGAAGAGGGGAAATTTCTGACGCTTTCAGGAGCCGACGAAGAATGGAAGTTTGAAATCAAACTTTTACAATTGGATAAAATCAAATTGCAACCCCTTCCTGGAAGTAGCTTTGAATTTGAACTAGAACTGATAACCTATCCCAGTCCTCAATAATTTTGGGTACTGTTTAGAACTTCTGAACTTGAAGGGTTTTTCTGCCTAGTTCTGTGCTTACTTCTATGAAATAAACTCCTGCTTCCATAGAGCGTAAATCCACCGTTGACTGGCCATTCTCACTAACCACTCTACCTGAAGTCGTGTAAACAACCCTTTTAAGTATAGCTTGATTTGCAGACACTTCATACAACCCATTCGCCAAAGTTGCCACTTTCAATTGGACCAAATTGCTCTCAGTCAATTGGGCTGGATCGTCTTTCGTTACTTCAATATTGTCCACGTACAATTTAAATCCATCTTCTGTGACAATCACAAAAGCTAGGTGAATGGTTTCGCCGTCTAATCCCTTCGCTGTCAAATCAATAGGGCGCTTGATCCACGAAGCTAATTCCTGCTGAACGTAGGCAATGGTATCGGTAAAATCTGCAATGTTGGTGCCTGTTTTGGAAACCAATATCATGTAATCATCTGGGAATGAAGGGTCGTGCGACTTCACATCATACGTCATTGCATTACCAAAAGCACCCAACGTAATGGCTGGTGAAATCAACCAACGATTCGCTGTACCTGCTGGACTGAAAAAAGACGTCGAAGAAGCACAAAAATTAGACGAATCATCTGGATCCATTTTCGGAATCCACGCTGCCGTATCGTATTCTTGTACCGTCATTGCCGGCGTGTTATTATCGTTGTTTATCAAAGTCCATGTAGCTGGAATCCCCGATTGAAAGTCTTCAGTGAAAACAGTAGTTTGCGCTGTAGCGTTGATCGAAAAAGTTGCGCCAAAGGCCAAGGCAAGAATTGTAAGTCTCATGTCACAAAAATAGTTGAATACTCGGTGTTTAGTGCACCAAATTGACGAGGATTTCCTTGAATTCTTGATAAAAAAGGTCAAATTTTATCAAGCGCTCCTCCAAAAAGGCATAAATTTTCTCGTGATCCTCTTCTTTGTAATAGTTCACATCGTCCAAAACCCAAGAAATGCGCGAGTAGGGGAGTCCGTCCTTGGTAAAGGCGAGCTCTATCCAATTGGTCGGATATTCCACTGTATTTTCCAATACCACCTTGAGTTCGGTTAACTGCTCCCATACAATCTCGCGAACAGAATCATCCTTGAATTGCAAATCGTAATTGAGGGATGCGTGTTTTTTATCCACGACCATGCGGACAAAAATCCCTTTTACATCCGACGGATAGTTCAACCAGGAAATAGATCGACCGTTCGACGATTTGTGCCGGCGCATTCTTTTGTGGAAAGTCCCCCAAAAGTTCTGATTCCATTCTTTTGCTTGTTCCTTTGAAAACATGTGTAACAATTGTTGAACAAAATTAACCAAGTATCAATTAAATTCGTACAAACGATTCTAACGAAGAATATTATGTTAAATAGAATTTTCATGGTTTTGGGGTTATTCCTTGCCATAAGCTGCTCATCCAGTACAGAAGCTCAAGTAAGTGACATTGATGTAAAAGAATTCAAAGCTAAGTTTGAAGGCAAGAATGACGTTCAAGTGTTGGACGTGCGTACACCCAATGAAATTGCTCAAGGGAAAATTGACGGAGCCTCCGAAAACAATTTTATGGGGCCAAATTTTGAACAGAACTTAGCAAAGCTCGATAAAAACAAACCTGTAGTAGTATACTGCGCATCCGGCGGACGTTCAGCCAAAGCTGCAGCCATTATGGAAGAAAAAGGTTTTACAGTAGTGTACAATCTGCTGGGTGGATTCAACGCATACTCACAACAAAATTAATACCCGTTCCACAAGGGTAGGGTTTCATTCTTAGCATAGAATAAAGAAATCATATATGGCTAATGTATTCTTAGCCCTTTTATATTGCTCAATATTCTATTTAACATAATATTAATTATAAGACATAAAATAGATATCACCTAAATAGTAAACAAGTTCCTATATCTATTATATTCTCTATAATTCTCCATACAACGGTGGAAATCCTGTTTTTATTCTTTCTCAGTTCTTCCAGCCCCATAGAATTCAGGTAACATGGAATACTCAAGATATTATAATGGTCATTGTTCAATGATAAACTACCTGTTTTAATATAACTGATTGTTAATTCCGAATTTACACCGTGATGTCCTGAAGGCGTTGGAACATGAATTTCACTAAGATCAAATCGTTCAAAAAACCAAATTGCCTCCAATCGAAAATGTAAATCTGTTTTCAAATCTGAATCCAATGACTCGATAAATTCCATAAAACTCAATAATTCGTTGCAACTCTCATATTGCTTAAGTATTCGCAACTTTTTCTTAGATGTATTTATTACCATAACTTCAAAACAGAAAAAAATATCTAGTGTTTCCATTTCAACTCGTTAGAACAAGAATATCCCATCAGACCCCAAACATTTTAGGTGCTTTCCCTAATAACTCCCTATCTTTGCACCCTCAAAAAAGAAGGTATGATTTCCGTTAATGGTTTAACAGTTGAGTTTAGTGCACGCACGTTGTTTAAGGATGTGAATTTTGTGATCAATCCGAACGACAAAATTGCCTTGATGGGTAAGAATGGCGCGGGAAAATCAACGATGATGAAGATCATTGCGGGCTTGCAAACGCCTTCAAAAGGGAATGTTCAATCGGCTCCAGATACGGTTATTGCTTACTTGCCTCAACATTTGTTGACAGAAGACAACTGCACGGTTTTCGAGGAAACGTCAAAAGCTTTCGGTCAAATTCATGCCATGAAGACCGAAATGGACGAACTGAACAAACAGATGGAAACGCGTACCGATTACGAGTCGGAAGAATACATGAAAATCATTGAGCGCGTTACCGAATTGGGTGAAAAATACTATGCAATCGAAGAAGTAAACTACGACGCCGAAGTTGAAAAAGCCTTACTAGGTCTAGGTTTCAAACGATCAGACTTCACACGATCTACGGGAGAATTCTCCGGTGGATGGCGTATGCGTATTGAATTGGCGAAAATTTTGTTGCAAAAGCCAGACTTGGTTCTTCTGGATGAGCCTACCAACCACATTGATATTGAGTCTGTTATCTGGCTGGAAGATTTCTTGAAAAACAAGGCCAAAGCGGTTATCGTAATTTCACACGACAAAACCTTTATCGACAACATTACGAACCGAACCATTGAAGTTACAATGGGGCGTATCTACGATTACAAAGCGAATTATACGCACTACTTGGAGTTACGTCAAGAACGTCGCGCTCAACAAACAAAGGCGTACAACGATCAACAAAAATGGATCAAGGACACCAAGTTGTTCATCGAGCAGTTTAAAGGAACCTATTCCAAAACCAATCAAGTTTCATCACGTCAGCGAATGCTCGAAAAGCTTGAAATCATTGAGATTGATGAAATCGACAACTCGTCTATCAGCCTCCGCTTCCCTCCTTCTCAACGCTCTGGAGATTACCCAGTTAAGGTGGAAAACATGACCAAAGCTTATGGCGATAAGGTTATTTTCAAAAATGCCAACATGTCCATTGCAAGAGGTGAAAAAGTAACCTTTATTGGACGAAATGGTGAAGGGAAATCGACCATGATCAAATCGATTATGGGTCAACTAGATTTTGAAGGGAAATGTGAATTGGGTCACAACGCAAAAGTAGGTTACTTCGCTCAAAATGAGGCTTCATTGATGGATCCAGAATTGACTGTTTTTGAAACCGTTGACCGCGTTGCAGAAGGCGAAATCCGAACACAAATCAAGAATATTTTAGGAGCCTTCATGTTCTCAGGAGATGCGATCGATAAAAAGGTTCAATTCCTTTCAGGAGGAGAACGCACGCGATTGGCCATGGTGAAACTTTTGTTGGAACCTGTTAACGTCTTGATTCTCGATGAGCCCACAAACCACTTGGACTTGAAGTCAAAAGATGTATTGAAGGAGGCCTTAATGAAATTTGATGGCACCCTAATTTTGGTATCTCACGACCGTGCCTTTTTGGAAGGGTTATCCAACAAAGTATTCGAATTCAAAGATCAACGCGTAATTGAGCATTTCGAAACAATCGATGAATTCATGGAAAGAAATCGATTGGAACAACTAAAACACTTGGATTTGGCTTAGGGATTTCAGATTTCAAATTGGCAGATTTCAGTCCCGATAATTATCGGGAGGAAGATTGACAATAG
This sequence comes from Crocinitomicaceae bacterium, assembly GCA_025210175.1. Taxonomy (GTDB): domain Bacteria; phylum Bacteroidota; class Bacteroidia; order Flavobacteriales_D; family Crocinitomicaceae; genus UBA2040. The sequence continues at coordinate 15,229 of JAOASF010000060.1, forward strand.
GTTGTACTCTGCGGACTTTGCGGTTCTTAGCGTCTTTGCGTGATTCTTTAGGATTGTAGATTTCAGTCCCGATAATTATTGGGAGGTAGATTAGATGTTAAGCATTCGGGATACTGTTCAGTCATTTTCCTTTTGATTACATAGTATTAGGATTTATTAACGGGTATAAAATCGTTTTGTGAATTTTGACGTTTAACTTGAGTTTCAGAAGCTTTGATCAATTCGACCTTGTCTCCTTGCTTGTCTATCAAAATATGAACTGATGAAACGAACATTACTTGCTTTATTCCTGGGATTGACCACCAATTTATTCTCGCAGCAACCTGGTCTTTACGTTTGTGATGCGGGAAATTTTTCCAACCCACCTTGGCAAATTTTAAAATTCGACACCCTGGGAATGAACCCAGAAGTATTCACAACTGATAGTTTAGCATGGCCGCAGGATGTATTGTTTCTTCCACAAAGCAATCAGGTTTTAATCTCCAATTTCAATTCGGGTAAAATCAATATACACAATGCACTAACGGGCGATTACATGGGTGTTTTTGCCGGTGGTCTTGGGGCGCCAACACGAATGAAAATTGGTTCTGATGGATATATCTATGTCTTGCAATGGGCAGGAAACCAGAAAGTTAAACGGTATGATGTAAATGGAAATTTTATTGATGATTTCACGAGCATTGGCGTTTCAAAAAGTATTGGGCTAGACTGGGATACCAGTGGAAATTTATACGTTTCCTCCTATGACGGAAAATTTATTCGAAAGTTCAGTCCGACCGGAGCTGATTTGGGCATGTTTATTACTAGCAATTTACAAGGTCCTACAAACATCCATTTTAATACCCTGGGAGAGTTAATCGTATTGGATTACAACGGTGGCTCGGCCAAGAAATTTGATGCAAATGGAAACTACCAAGGCGTTTTCATTCCCGGACTCAACAATGCGGAAGGATTCATTAAGACCAATGTGGATCACTATTTAATCGGGAATGGAGGTACGGGATCTGTTAAGGAGTATGATATCAATGGCAATTTTATTCAGGACATCGTCCCCGCAAATTCAGGAAATTTAATTCGTCCAAATGCGGTTGTAAGAATCGACCATTCCAAGGTAGAGTTGGAAGAAATGGATAGTTTAACCCATGCCATCTATTCGGATAGCGGTGATAACTTTTACTTTTCCGAAGCGCTATTATCCAAAGGCAAAATTCAAATTTTTGATTCTTCCGGAAGTGTTATTTATACCGGCCAATTGAAGGACAACTTCATCTGGAATGCGAGTGAAAGTCCAAATGGAATATATCTTCTCAACATTGAGCTGGAAACAGGAAAAATCATCAAGAAAAAACTGATTGTGAATCACCAAAAGTAACCCCCGAAGTCAATCGACCATTCGTTATTCGTCATTCAACCTTCGTCATTCGTCATTCGTCCTTCGTCATTCTTAATTATCAAACTCACATTTCCATTCTCAACTCCTTGTCTACCGAATAACGACCAGAACCATAAACGACGAATACAAGCGATAAGAAAAGTGCCCCTGCCGCCTGGAGGATTAAGGAAGATTCTGCTCCTTGGCTTACGTGTAAAACAAGCGCTCCAAGAAAAATAGGAAGTTGGATTAGGAGAGCTAATCGAGTGAGTAAACCAAAAAAGACCAATATACCTCCAGCAATGTGCGACATCGCCACGTAATGAGCCAAGATGAGTGTCCAGCCTGTTGACGATTCAGAATTGATTAATTCCACCAATTCCTGTGTTCCATACATGAACTCAATTCCCTTTCCAAAAATGAAAATTCCCAAAAAAATGCGAAGTAGATTCATTGGAACGGTAAAATGACTGTTAGACCACTTATTTATTTTGCGTACTAGTTCCATAACCAAAGATTTTGTGTGTAAAAGAAGTTACGGATTTAGTAATTGAATATCAACAATTTAACACAATAAAAAGGCCGATCTAAATGAATAGACCGACCTGAATTCCTTCATTAACTTTTTATATCCGATCGATGGTAGAAGCGCCTGAAAGATCTTGGTGGATGATGTCTGCAGCACCGGTAAACAGCAAAGAACTCGCTCCCGAAGCTTTTACACTCACTGTGCTGTGAATGGTACATGAGGCTTTGCTAGCCCCGCTTAAGCGAAGGATGAGATCGTCCATTTCAAAATTCAACGTGCCCATCGTGCTCGCTCCCGAAAGTTCACAATCTGCAGTAGTGGTGCTTCCCAATAAGTTGCAGTTACTGGCACCCGAAAGATCCAAATCCAAGTTGGTTGTGGTGAGGGTAC
>JAOASF010000061.1 GCA_025210175.1 Crocinitomicaceae bacterium
ATAGGTTGTGGTACTGGTTGGAGAAACATCGATCGTCGGCGTTGTTTCGTTGTTTGACCACAAATAACTTCCCCCAGCTACATCTACAGAAGTTAATATCGTCGCCGTTTCACCATTACAAATCGAACTATCGTTTGCCACAATGGTTGGTTGCGGATTAACGGTAACGAAAGCTGAATCATTGACAGAGCATCCGTTCAACGTGTACGTCAAATAATAATATTGAGATGCTGCTGGAGTGTCTGAAATTGACTGTGAATTCGGGAAGGTTCCAGGAGACCACGCATAAGACCCTCCACTGATGGAAGGCGTTGCCGTTAAGTTAGCTGGCTGACCTTCACATATCGTTGGCTCATTAATAGATACAGTGGGCACTGGGTTCAAAGTAATATTTCCCGTTCCACTTACCGATCCTGAACAAAGTGTATCGTTCATGGAAACCAAACTGTATGAACCTGGAATAGAATCATAGAATGTAAATGGAGAGTTTACAGCTGTGTAAGATGTATTTCCATTCGCATTCGAATAGGTGAAATCATACGGTCCGTCGCCTGTGAAGGTAACGGTGAACTGAACAGAGTCACCCGGACAAATGGATCCACCACCTGATAATGATGCTGTCGCGTTGCAGTTACAAAATTGTGTTCCTGTAACGTTAATGGTATTACAGTTGCTTCCATCATTGAAAGTAAAGCTATAAGAAGTGGTTGCTTCAGGAATCCCATTACTTGTAAAGACATATACTCCTGGAGAAGGATTGGTAATGGTACCACCTGTCATACCCGTTACACTGTAAGTTGCTGGGTCACCACCTGACAATTCAAAACTAACTGTGTAGTCGTTTGTCGGTGCATTACAAGTTGCTGTCAAATTTGAAGTCGCTACTGGCTGGTTAACTGCGATGGTCGCACTACCTGAAACGGTACCTGCACAGGCTGCATTTTGAATACTCACCAAGGTATACGTTCCAGCTTGACCGGTGTTAAAGGTATACGGTGACGAAGCTATACCTGTTACTGTTTGGTTGGCTGTTCCGTCGTTATAAGTTATGTCCCAAGGTGATGCTCCTGTAAGTGCAACTGATATGGTCGCGGTTTGTCCGGCACAAATTGTGCTATCGCCAGAAATTGTGGCTGTAGGTGTACCACTAATGGTGACCGTTTCAGTGGATTGCGTCTGACATCCTATCCCTGGAGATGTATACGTTACCGCATACGTTCCCGGTGTTGAACTCGCCAAGGTAATTTCACCAGTTGAAGCATTGATGCTCAAACCTGAAGGACTCGATGTAAAGGTTCCTCCAGGCAGACCAATGGTCGGCGTTGGATCAGTTCCATTCAAACAGTAAGCTGTTTGTGCGTAAGAGAAAGTTGAATCTTCCCCTGGTACAACGTTAAAACAGATGGTTGTATCGAAAACACATCCGAATTCATCTGTAGCTTCATAGGTATAACAAGCTTGACCTGTTGCAGTTGGTTGAACCACAACGGATGAACCACTTGTAGACACAATGGTTGGATCATTCACCCACATGGTATCTGTAATCTGTGGTGTGTAATTGTATTGATTCGGGTAAAGTGTAGTATCGAAATTAATGGACCAACCGGTCAAGTACCCGTTGTCGGAAGTTAATCCATCGGTAATGGTAATTACCCAGTCTCCGTTAAGCGGACATCCGGCCAAATTGGCAAAGGTTTCTTCTGGTAGATAGTTTCCTGCTGGTAAATAATACACATTGTTCACCGCCGTACCATCATTGTCTGTATACGAATGAGTTGGCACCGTTCCCAATGGTGGCGGAGGTGTAGGGAAAGCCACGTCGTTCCATGAATCGGTTGCTCCCATAGTGAAGCAATAATTGTAGGTATTACCAATTGTCAAACTAGCATCATTATCGACTGGCTCTCCAAGTTGACAAGAGTTTGCAAGTGTTACCAATGGTGGGAAATACAAATCAATACTGGTTCCATTCGGACAGGTAATCGTAATGTCTAAATCGGCTAAGTAGGAATGTTCCATATCCACACAAATACTCTGAATGTCGTTAATGTTCGTCACCGTAGTTGCAGGATCAAAACAGTCAATAGTGATCGGGCTTGTGTAGGAAACTCCAACTCCATCAGGAATGAATGTGGAATCGGGTAAATCCGAAAAACAGAAAAGTTCTATTTCCTGAGGTTGAACGAATCCGGTTAAGGTGTTTGTTTGACCCAAACATATTTCCGTTTGCGCCGCATTGGTTCCAACGAATGTTACTGTGTCGGAAATACGGATTTTAAAGTTAATGTCGTTGGTACTCTCACATCCATTGGTGTCGATGATATTCAAATCCAAATCGTACACACCTGGTTGATTGTAAATTTTGGTTACGTTTTGGCCTACACCATAGGTTCCGTCACCGTAATCCCAGTCGAATGAACTGGTTGCGTCAGTTTGATTGTATTGGGGAGTTGGAGCTGGGTAAGTTCCTGCTCCTACGATGGATATGGGTGTTCCTATACAAGCTTCGATGATTCCGTTGTTGAAAGCTGGAGTGGAAGATCCAACGCCTGCGATAACCGGTTGACAAGGGAAAACACAACTTATTGCGGCGGAAAATCCTGGTGCATTGGTTACCCCATCCGATGTAAAATGCAAAGTCAAACATCCTCCATTTGCGGAAGAAGCAATGATACTAAATGGTAAAACAGATCCGTCATACGTCGCAATCAAAGGACTTCCCGTTGTAGGCCCGTCGTGAATTTCCAAGAAATCAAAGCCTGCCTCCGTGTTGAACATGGTAAAGTCCAGACGAATCAACTGACCCGGCGTGGAGGGACAAAGCGTTGTGGTTATATCCAAGTTATTCGCATAATTGGAATTGCCACCTGGATCTAATATGGTTCCCCCACACTGATTGAAGGTACCATTTGACATGTTGATGGTTTGAGAAAATCCAATTGAAGTTAGCATCAGGCCAACAATCAGACTTATTGATTTAGCCAGTTTCATCTTAATTCTTTTGTTGAGGGGATTTCAAAATAGATGTTTGTGTTTCTCAAGTGGTAGTATTGTGTAGACATTCCAGGTCGCCAATGAAGGGTCAATGGATTGAAATCTTTGCGCTCGAAAGCAGTCAAAAATTCTTCAATTTCCCAGGTAGTTTGCTTGTCTGCTTTGTACAAGTGGTCTACTTCTATGTAGTTGACATTGGGAAGGGCTGTTCTGCTCAGTTTAAAACCTCTTTCTGCATAGGACAAAATAGTCTCATAGCGCTTGGATGGAGATTTTTTTAATTGCGTGATTTCAGATGGCGTGTAGACCTCTTCTGTTCTGGCTTTTCCTGTTTGAGCAAGGGCAAGTGAACTAGCAAAAAAGAGGGCCAAAGTTGTGATGAACCTAATCATTTTCAAACCTAATTTTAACGATTTAATGAATAGACGGCGAATGGAATTCGTGGTTGTCTAAAATTTGACTTTTGTTCAAAATTAATTTAAGATTTTAAAATTCAACCCCGCTATTCGACTTTTTTTAACATTTATAAGGGCTTTTGTTCTGGTTTTCAACCGTCTGTCATTCGGTATGCCTGCATAATAGCTACTTTCCAGCATTTGGAAATTCATTGAAAGTTTCAAACAAAAGGAAGATAGAATACAGTTAATGGAAAAGGAACCACTCTTTGACTTTTCGTGGAATAGTTGAATGTATATTAAGGTGGAATTGATAAATTCACACTTCACGAACAACTATATCATGCTATTCACTCAGATTACTACAGCGCTGAAATTTACTGCATTATTCTTCCTTTTACCACTTGTGAGTTTCACTCAAACGCCTGAGGCTATGCAAATACTAAAAGGATCTCAACAGAAATTTGAATCCATTGTCAATGGAAAATTCATTTCGACTTACAGCATAAAATACATGTCAAGTGTTGATACCATTCACTCTACCTATTCTACCCAATTTCGGAGGTTGCTCAATGATTCTCTCTATGGAGCGGCATTTAGTTTTCAAAGTCAAGATGGATCCGCCATTCAAAGAAATACGCTTTATAATGGTGAAGAAGTGTTCAGAAGACAAACGGGAGATACCGTGTTGGTGACCACCACCCACTTGTGGATGGAATGGTTACAAGCCATTAAGCATAACAATAATCTTTACCCCTATTTTATACCGATGTATGGTTCGCCATACAAGCCAAAATACTTCGATGACACCTCAGACTATGGTAATTTATACAAAGGAGGTGTTGAACTGTATTATATTGGAAAAGAGAATATTGGTCAATTCAAAACACATCATGTGAAAGTAAGAATCGCGGATGACACGATGGAAGTTTATGGAACGATCAAGAGAAACAACTATTCGGATTATTGGATCAACATTGAGGATTCTGTATTGGTCAAAATGGAAAAGGATGTTGACATATTTGTTGATGGAGACAGTCTCCATCAATATAGTGTTTACTCTCTTTTGGAATACGATTTGAACAAGGAACAGTATTCTATTATCCCTTCTCCAGAAGAATTGTGGGGTTCGGTTATTTACAAGGATTACGTCCCTTACCAAAGACCTGAGCCCTTATCTAAAAATGAACTCGTGCCTTCGTGGTCTTTAGAGAAGCTAGAAGGAGGAATATTGAGTTTGGATAGTATGAAAGGTAAGTTGGTTCTGATTGATTTCTTTTACGAAAGTTGTTTTCCGTGCATGAAAGCCTTGCCTGCATTGGAAAGGTTGCATGAGAAGTACAAAGACAAAGGTTTGCAAATTGTAGGCATTAATCCGATTGACAAGGATACCTTGAAATTAAAGGAGTTTGTCGAGCGTAAAGGCGTGAAATACCCAGTTTTGTTAGCTGATAATGAGCTATCGAAACAATACAAAGTGGCGGGTTATCCAGCTTTATTTTTAATTGATAAATCTGGACGATTGATACATTTCCAACCAGGCTATGGAGAATCAACAGAAGAAAACTTCGAAAAGCTAATTCTTGAAAATTTGTAAGCTTACAGCCAGTTGATGTCTTTTTTCAAGAGTGATTGTGTCTTGCTTTCAAGGCTATTTTCTTGTATTTCATACTGATAGGTCCATTCAGCCATAGGTGGCAAACTCATCAAAATGGATTCTGTGCGGCCACCAGACAAAAGACCGAATTTGGTCCCTCTGTCGTGAACTAGGTTGAATTCCACATAGCGACCTCTTCTGTGGTTGCGCCATTCGATGTTGTTCGCATCATACGCATGGTCTTTATTCAATTTCACCTGTTCACCATATAATACAGGAAAAGCTCTACCCAACTCTTGTGTAAAGGAGAACCAGTCTTCTTTTGACAGAAGGTTCAAATCGTTTTGATGGTCAAAAAAGATACCGCCTACTCCCCTAGTCTCTTCGCGGTGTGGTAAGTAGAAATAATCATCTGCCCAAATCTTGTACTTTTCGTAAAAGCTGGCATGGTAACGATCACAAATATCCTTTAACCCCTTATGAAACAAGGCAGCTTGGTCTTCGCGGATATAATGAGGAGTTAGATCTATACCTCCACCAAACCAAAAATCCCCGGAATCCAATTCGAAATAACGAACATTCATGTGGATGATGGGAACCCAAGGATTAGAGGGGTGTAAAACGATGGAAACACCAGTTGCAAAGAACTCGCTTCCGTCCAATTTTAGCTGTTTTTTCATGACTTCCGATACAGGACCATGAACGGCAGAAAAGGCAACTCCACCTTTTTCGATAATATTTCCATCTTTAAAGGTCATGGTGTAGCCACCTCCACCTTCTTTTCTAAACCATTGGTCTTCGTTAAAAGATCCTCGGCCATCTAATTGTTCGAGCTGATCTACAATGTGCAACTGAAGTTTGCGCATTTCATCAGCTATGAATTCCTTAGTCATTCAGCTTGGCAACTTTGATGATTTCAAAATTTTCGAACTTAAAGATGAACCCACCTTTGTTTTCAAATCCGTTACCCCAACCTTTTTGAACCAATTTAATGTCGTTCATAACCCCTTCACGCGGTTCTTTGTTGAGCAAGAATTTTTCAGCAAAATACAGAGTGACATCAAAACCTTGAATGGCCATTTTTGTCATGTCTGAATTGTAGGTCTGACGGTACACCTTGTGCAAAGCCTTGTTGGATTCCTTTGAATAATCAAAATCAAAAGGCGTTGCGAAGTGAACGTGAAACTTGTTCTTGAACTTGGTGGTGATGTCGTCGTAGTTCACCCAATCTTTGGTTCCATAAACCGTCAGTTTCAAGTCGTCTGAATACTTCGATGCGCTCTTGGTTAAGGAATTCATGAAAGCCAAAGAACTAGATTTATCGGTAGTCAAACAAACCAAATTCATTTTCACATCTTTTTGCAAGAAGGCCCCCAAATCTTCAATACTCGTTTCGATTAATTTCTTCTTGCTATTGGTAACGTATTGATTTCTAAAGGCATCATAAAGAGCTTGATCGGCTTTGTTCTTTGGTTTTACCAAAATAACTTGCTCATTGGGAGCGGTTTTTAACAAGTGTTTTGCCAGACCTTCAGCCAGAGTAACGTCGGATGTCACTGCTTCAAACACAAGCGGATTATCCTTTACAATGGTATAATTGGTGCTAAAAGGACAGATCATTTTTACCTTGTTGTCTCTCGCCCAGTCAGCAACATAATTGGCATTGTTTCCATAGAACGGACCAAAGATCAAGTCCATGTCCTTGAATTCAGGCTTGTTCAAAATCTGCTGAATGGTAACAGAATCATTTTTGGAATCGTAGACAAACACCTGGGCCTTTAATCCCATTTTTTCAAGTGAGTCCAGGGCCAATTTGGTTCCCATGTAATACTCGGCTGCCATGTCGGTAACGCCTCCTTTGAATTCAGCATCGTCACCAAACATCAAGGGCATGAGAAGGGCAATCTTGTAGGTGTCTTTTCTTCTAAAATTGAACAAAAGCGTTGAATCGATGATTCTTCTTTCCTTGATGGGTTCAATTTCTCTCACCTTTGCTGGTTCCACTTTTTCCTTTTTGATTGGAATTTGAAGAACATCACCCGGACGAATCCGGTTGTTCCTTAACCCGTTCACCTCTTTCAAGTCATTTTCAGAAACCATGTAGCGCTTCGACAAGGAATAAAGCGTTTCTCCACGTTGTACTTCGTGATTGATCAAGGTATCTGTAAACGAAATTTTGAAATCCGTTTTTTGCTTGGTTAAATCCGTTCCGCTTCCTACAGGAGTAGTTACTGGAACTTTGATTTCTTGGTCTATTTTCAATCCATTCGACAATTCTGGATTCAATTTGATCAATTCCTCAGGTGTGGTGTTGTACTTGCGAGCAATACCGTACAAAGTCTCCTTTGCCGCAACTCTGTGAATGGCCAAATTTTTCTCCAAACCAGAAGTACCTTCAATAGGTATCAAGATACGCTGACCTTCAGCAAGACCTTTTTCGGATCCAGGATTGGCTTGAACGATGGTTTCTACCGGTGTATTATACAAGCGATGGATACCGTATAGGGTATTGCCCGCCTGCACAATGTGCACGTAAAAGCGCTTTCCATTGATGACTTCCACAGTGGCGTTTTCGGGTTGAGAAAATCCAACAAAAGCGATGAATAAGAAAGAAAATAGAAGGGTGTTCTTCATTTTAATTTTTTGAGTTTAAAGCAAGAGACATGCCAGTTTTATTCCCATTCAATGGTGGCTGGTGGTTTCGAGCTAATATCGTAGGTCACACGGTTGATTCCTTTTACTTGATTGATGATCTTGTTAGAAACCTTTGCCAAGAACTCGTATGGTAGGTGACACCAGTCAGCGGTCATACCATCTGTGGAAGTAACAGCTCTCAACGCAACCGCATTTTCATACGTACGCTCATCCCCCATTACACCTACTGATTGAATTGGAAGGAAGATTGCTCCCGCCTGCCAAACATCGTCGTATAAACCGTCCTCTTTCAAGCCATTAATGAACAAGTAATCAACGTCTTGAAGAATTTGAACTTTCTCCTTGGTTACCTCACCCAAAATTCGGATTCCCAAACCTGGACCTGGGAACGGGTGACGACCCAAAATTCGTGCATCAATTCCCAAAGAGTGACCAATGCGACGAACTTCGTCTTTGAACAACAAACGAAGAGGCTCAACTACTTTTAACTTCATATAGTCTGGCAAACCTCCCACGTTGTGGTGCGATTTAATGGTTTGAGAAGGACCGCCTGTTCCTGAAACAGACTCAATAACGTCTGGATAGATCGTTCCTTGACCTAACCATTTTGCATTTTCAACCAATTTGGATTCTTCGTCAAATACGTCAACGAATACCTTTCCAATGGCCTTTCTTTTCAATTCTGGATCGGTTAAACCTTTCAATGCTGCATAGAACTTCTCAGAAGCATCCACTCCCTTTACATTCAAGCCCATTCCTTGGTACGAAGCCAATACGTCGTCGTACTCATTCTTACGCAACAATCCGTTGTTTACGAAGATGCAATGCAAGTTAGATCCTATCGCTTTGTGCAACAATACAGCTGCAACAGATGAATCCACACCTCCAGAAAGTCCAAGGATAACTTTATTGTCACCCAATTGAGCTTTCAAATTATCAACGGCCTCTTCAACAAATGAAGCTGGCGTCCACGCTTGCTCACAGTTACAAATTCCAACAATGAAGTTTTCCAAAAGGATTTTTCCTTCTGTACTGTGGTAAACTTCTGGGTGGAATTGAATACCGTACGTTTGTTCGTGTTCGATATGGTAACCAGCAACTGTTACATCTGGCGTAGAGGCGATGATTGTATAATTGTCTGGAACGTTTTTAATGGTATCTCCATGCGACATCCATACTTGAGAACCATTGGTCATTCCTTTGGTCAATTCGTTGGATGTATCAACATAGGATAGATTTGCTCTACCGTACTCTCGGATTTTTGAAGGAAGAACCTCTCCTCCGAAATTTTGAGCCAAGTACTGAGCACCAAAACAAACTCCTAGTAATGGAAGCTTTCCTTTGTATGCACTCAAATCTGGTTTTGGTGAATTTTCATCTCTTGTAGAAAAAGGGCTACCTGATAGGATAACACCTTTGATGTTTTCTGTCAATTCTGGAGCCTTGTTCCATGGGTGAATTTCACAGTAAACATTTAATTCTCTGACCCTTCTCGCGATCAATTGCGTGTATTGGGATCCAAAATCCAGAATAAGTATCATTTCTTGCATGGTGCAAAGATAATTAGGATTTGAAATTCTGCTGTCAGTTCATTCCTTATGTTTTGAAACATTTTTCGTTCATAACGTCAGCCTTTTACTATTCAGCTTGTCAGATTGTAGACACAATGTCAGCTTTTGGCCTGTGGAATGATTTGTGTAAAAAAGGTCAGTAACTATCAGTAAAGACACTTGAAGCTATAATAGAATTAAGCTATTTTTGGCTTCGCAAATAAAAGAGCATGATTCAAGACATATTGAAAAAACTATTTGGTGACAAGTCTCTTAAAGACCAAAAAGCCTACCAACCATACATCGACCAATGCCGTGCGTTTGAATCTAGCATTCAAGGAGTAAGCGATGATGAACTACGCCAGAAAACAGACGGATTTCGCGCAAAGATTAAAGAAGGAATTGCAGGACTAGAAGCTGAATTGGCTGCCTTAAACGAAAAGGCAAACGATTTGAGCATTCCTGTTTACGATAAGGAAAAGATTTACGAAGAGATTGATTCTTACACCAAGAAAATTGACGACAAAATTGAGGAGATCTTGAAAGAGATTCTACCGGAAGCTTTTGCAGTGGTGAAAGAAACCTCTCGACGTTGGGCAACCAACAAGCAATTGGTGGTTACAGCACGCGATTTTGACCGCGATCTTGCCGCTCGAAAAGACGGTATCGTGATTGAAGGCGACAAAGCTATTTGGGCCAATAAATGGACCGCTGCTGGCAACGAAGTGGAATGGAACATGGTTCACTACGATGTTCAGTTGATGGGTGGTGCTGTATTGAACGATGGTAAAATTGCAGAAATGCAAACGGGTGAAGGTAAAACCTTGGTGGCTACCCTACCTGTGTACCTCAATGCACTTTCTGGAAAGGGTGTTCACTTGGTAACGGTGAACGACTACCTAGCAAAACGTGACTCCGAGTGGATGGGACCTTTGTACCAATTCCACGGATTGTCAGTTGATTGTATCGACAAGCACCAACCGAATTCAGAAGCAAGAAGAAATGCCTACTTGGCTGATATTACTTTCGGAACCAACAACGAATTTGGATTCGATTACTTGCGTGATAACATGACGGGAAGTCCGGATGAATTGGTTCAACGCAAGCACCACTTTGCGATTGTCGACGAGGTCGATTCGGTTTTGATCGATGATGCTCGTACACCGTTGATTATTTCAGGGCCTACTCCACGTGGAGATGAGCACGAATACTACCAATTAAAACCCCGCGTTGAAAACATTGTAGCCGCTCAAAGGAACTTGGTGAACCAATGTTTGGCAGATGCCAAAAAGATGTTGACAGTTTTGAACACTCCTGTAGAAGACAAAAAAGAGATGAAGCGTCTTTTGGAAGAAGGGGGTGTTCAATTGTTGAGAGCTCACCGTGGTTTGCCTAAAAACAAGGCCTTGATTAAATACCTTTCTGAGCCAGGAGTGAAAGCTCACTTGCAGAAGACAGAGAACTTCTACATGCAGGAGCAAGGAAAGCACATGAAAAAGATTGACAGAGAATTGTTCTTTGTTATCGAAGAGAAAAACAACACCATCGAATTGACCGATAAAGGGATCGATTTGATTTCTGGTCAAGATGATCGCGACTTCTTTGTAATGCCAGACATCGGTGCAGAGATTGCCAAATTGAAGTCTCAAAACTTAGCCGATCAGGAGTTTGTAGCCGAGAAAGACCGTTTGGTTCGCGATTATTCGATCAAATCAGAAAGAATTCACTCGATCAACCAGTTGTTGAAAGCCTACGCCTTGTTTGAAAAGGAGGTAGAATACGTGATTCTTGACGGAAAAGTGAAAATCGTTGATGAGCAAACAGGACGTATCATGGAAGGTCGTCGTTACTCGGATGGTTTGCACCAAGCAATCGAAGCAAAAGAAAATGTACAGGTAGAGGCAGCTACGCAAACTTACGCAACCATTACCCTTCAGAATTATTTCCGTATGTACCACAAATTGGCGGGTATGACGGGTACTGCTGAAACAGAAGCGAAAGAGTTCTGGGATATCTACGAATTGGATGTGGTGGTGATTCCTACCAACCGACCAATTGCACGTAAGGATCAGAATGATTTGGTTTACAAAACGGCACGTGAAAAATACAATGCGGTCATTCAGGAAGTGAAGGAATTGGTAGAAGCTGGTCGACCTGTATTGGTGGGTACAACAACCGTTGAAATTTCAGAGTTGCTTTCTCGCATGTTGAAAATGCAGAATATCCCACACCAAGTATTGAACGCGAAATACCACCAAAAAGAGGCGGAAATCGTTCAGTTGGCTGGTAAGGCTGGAACTGTGACGATTGCAACCAACATGGCTGGTCGTGGTACCGATATCAAATTAGGTGAAGGCGTGAAAGAAGCGGGAGGTTTGGCCATCATTGGTACAGAACGTCACGATTCACGTCGCGTTGACCGTCAGTTGAGAGGTCGTGCTGGTCGTCAAGGAGATCCAGGGTCTTCACAGTTCTTTGTGAGTTTGGAGGACGATTTGATGCGTAAATTCGGATCGGAGCGCATCGCCAAATTGATGGACCGAGTTGGTTTGAAAGAAGGAGAGGTAATTACCCACTCCATGGTTTCTAAATCAATCGAAAGAGCACAGAAAAAAGTAGAAGAAAACAACTTCGGTATTCGAAAACGCTTGTTAGAATACGATGATGTGATGAACGCTCAACGTAAGGCGATTTACAAGAAACGTCGCAATGCATTGTTCGGCGATCGATTGGATTTGGATACGGACAACTTGTTCTACGATGTAGCTGATTCAATCGTTTACAGCTTTGGTGGAACGGAATCGTACCACGAATTTGAATTAGAGTTGTTGAGAGTATTGGGAATTCAAGCTCCTCTGTCGGAAGACGAATACAAGTCAAAAAGCAAGGAAGAAATTACCGAATTGGTTTACCAAGCTGTTCGCGCCCATTACGACCGCAAAAACCAACGAATTGCAGAACGCGCTTGGCCGCAAATCAAAGGTGTATTCGAAACGCCGGGAAATCAATACAAGAACATCCGTTTTGAATTGACGGACGGTCGTAAGTTGATGGGCTTGATCGTTAACTTAGAAGAGGCTTACAACTCAAACGGTAAGGCCATTGGTAAAGGGTTGGAAAGAAGTTTGACCCTTGGCTTGATCGACAACGAATGGAAAGAGCATTTGCGCGAAATGGACGACCTACGTCAGGCTGTTCACAACGCACAATACGAGCAAAAAGATCCTTTGTTGATTTACAAATTGGAATCATTCGAGTTGTTCAAAGCAATGATGTCTCGCTTGAATCAAGAAACGGTTGAATCTTTGTTGAAAATGGATATTCCTGAAGAAACCCAGGCTCAAAGTACCAACAAGGAGGAAGACAACAATCACTACTCAAAAGCACAGGTTCACAGCAACCAAAGTGCGACAGAAGCACCGCGTTTTCAAGGTAGTCAAGGTTACCAAGAGGCCATGCAGTCTTCGAACCAACAAGTGATGGAGAAAGCACAACCAGTGGTGGCTGATCCAAAAATTGGACGCAACGATCCATGTCCATGTGGTAGTGGAAAGAAATACAAACAATGTCACGGTAAATAAATTGAAGGCTCTCATTTGAGAGCCTTTTCTATTGTGCTAAAGGAGATAAAAACGATATCGATTATTGGTTCCGGAAATGTGGCTCATCACCTTTCCCGAGCCTTGGTGGGCGAATGTAAAATTCTCTCCATCCACAGTCGCAATCAGGCAACGGGTTTCGAATTGGCCGAAGAGCACTTTACCTTTTTTGCGGAAAGCATCGAAGATTTGATTCCTGCAGATTTGTTTTTAATCTGTGTGAGTGATGATTCCATTGCAGGGTTAATTGACCGACTTCCGAAGGATCAAAAGGTGGCCTACACGAGTGGTGCTGTAGGTTTGACTGAATTGCCAGCACATTCAGATTTAGGTGTGCTCTACCCTCTTCAAACCTTTTCCAAGGAGCAAAATGTGGATTTAGATTCCGTTCCTTTTTTCATAGAAGCACGCAATACCGATTTTGCCCAGGAACTTTTTGATTTGGCATGGAAGCTCAGTAGAACTGTAGTTTACGCTTCTTCTGAAGATCGCAAGAACTTGCATGTGGCAGCAGTGATGGTGAACAATTTTGTGAACCACATTTACGCCCTGGCAGAAGACTTTCTTCGAGACAAGAAGATGGAGTTCAAATACCTCAAGCCCTTGATCGAAGAAACGACGCGAAAAATTCTCGAAAACTCTGCTGAAGAAAATCAAACTGGCCCAGCGCGTAGAGGCGATACCAAAACCATTCAAAAGCATCTTTCCTTAACGGAAGGAGAAGTGAAAGATATTTACCAAATTTTGAGCGAAAGCATCATCAATCGTTACAAGCATGATTAGCTACAAGGAAAATCTAAAGCACATTACAACTTTAATTTTTGACATGGATGGCGTTTTGACCAATGGCACCGTTCACCTGTACAAAGATGAAGTCATTCGCAATTTGAGCTCAAAGGACTCCTATGCCATACAACACGCTATCAAGAGTGGTTATAAAATTTGTATTATTTCTGGTGGTAACTCCCCTTCTGCTCGCGAGCGTTTCGTGGAAATGGGTGTGCACGAGGTGGTGATGAATTCCAAAAACAAGCTGGAATCTTTCCAATATTTATCAGGACTGCACAATTTTCAGTTGGAAAACACCCTCTACATGGGAGATGACTTACCAGATGTTCCCTTGTTAAAAAGTGTTCGAATTGCCACTTGTCCGCAAGATGCAGCTGTGGAAGTGAAAGAAGTGTGTCACTATGTTTCCCATAAATCCGGAGGGAATGGTGCTGTAAGAGATGTGATTGAACAAGTGATGCGTTCGCAAAACAATTGGATCAACGCACACAGTTACTCGTGGTAACTCATTCTTTTACAATACGATGTGCTCCTCGCCCATTTTCGGTAAGGATTTGTAATACATACATCCCAGAATTGAGTTCACTTAAGTCAATCTTTTGAGTGAGGCCATCTAAGGTTCCTGAATAGACTTTTTTCCCTGAAACAGTCAACACCTCCACTGTACCAACTTGGGGTTGTTCGAAACTCAAATTCAAGTAATCTCTTACTGGATTCGGGTAAACGAGAGAAGACAAGAGTTCGTTATCGGTTAACCCCACCAAGCTATATCCATTGGGCAAGGTCATATCTGGGTAGTCGTTTTTAAAGGCTTTTACCAAGTAAACACTCAATTCTCCTTCTCCATATTTTTCTGTGGATCCAATGGCTATAAATCCACCGTCGCTAGTTGAGATTACTTGTCCGTGTTGATCCTTAAGATCTACCTGCACTGAAGCTGCTGTACCTTGAAAATCAAGTGTTTCGTTGAAAGAATAATATATGACATCCGTACCAGCACCGAAGGTGTAATCGTCGTCTGTTTCAACTGCTAAAAAGTAAGAGAATCCTCCTAGGTGGACGAGTTCTTTGGCCCATTTTTCTCCTTGATTATTGCCCGTGTTTTGTTCTATTATGCTTCCATCAAAATTCAATCGGATGTAATAATCCTGCCACAAACTATCACTAACGCGTTCAATAGCTCCTGTGCCATAAATTCCGTGAATGGTGGCTAATACATTGAAAAATTGGCTATTACCTACGTCTCCGTATTCCTTTTCCCACAACACATTGCCATTGAACTTGATGGCTTTGATGTAGGCTTTGGTCAATAAGGAATCTGGATTGAAGCGGTAGCCTCCTACCAAGAAAGTGGAGTCGTTGAGTAATTCCACAGAGGTTATTTGGTCTTCACCCAAACGATTTGATTGGATGCTTTGAGTGACCAATCCGAGTGTGTCGACCCGCATATAAAAGGCATCAGACAATCCATCCGCCGTATTGGTCGTATAGCCAGCTAGTATAAAAGTAGAATCCGGTAGTAAAATGGCGTCGTTAAGGAAATCCCACCCTTGATGAGAAAAGAGGTTTCTGGATAAAATAGTTCCGTTAATATTTCCTTTAACTAATTGAAAATCAAAATCTCCATTGGTGTTACTTGAACTAGTGCCAAAGGCATAGAAATGATCGTTGATTGCGATGATGCGCCTGCCATTGTCTACTTCACTTCCACCTGCATCTTTTGACCAAAGCAGCGTCCCCATAGAGTCCATTCGCGCAATAAAAAACTGGGTGGGACCATCGAAATAACTCGTCGAAGAACCAACCAATAAGTAGGAGCTATCCGGTAATTGACAAATTCCCTCCCCCTTGTCGAAACCTGCATTGGAGTATGTATGGAAGAACTTAATTTGCCCATGCAGATTACTCCACATCAACCAAGCGCAAAGCAAACAAAGATATTTTACCAACGATATACGCATCTCAAGTATAAGTTTTGTCCCTTGCCTCTACCGCTCGCAAGGCCAATTAAATCTTCAGATCCTACACCAAAATGAAAGGTATTCCAACTTCCTTGCAAATAGGCTCCAGCCTTGAAGGTTGAAAATCCACCATAACTACCTTGAATTCCTGCTTGCAACCAAGATGAAGCTCGGTACTGAAAACCGATGAAAATCAAGGGATTATACGCTCGCATGATGTATTTTCTGATTCCAAAATAAGATTGCCATGTAGCGGTGTCGCGCTCGTTAATTAGCTTTCCTACTTGAAAAAAACCGGGAAGAATGCCAAAAACACGCTCTTGGCGTACATCCAAGCCCACGCTGTCTTGAAAAGAGATCATTGCGGAGTCTGAACTATTCGCAAAGTTCATCCAATTCGATATACTGTAACCTTCATAGCTGATTTCTCGATCGATGCGATAAACTTCCGCTCTGTTGATTTGCATAAAACCAATGTTGTTGGCCATGAGTTGGATATAGGCCGTATCTCCATTGAACCATTCCACAGGAAGGCGATAATCTAAATCGAGCCCTATCCCCCTACCTTGATGAAAATTGGCTCCCGTTGTGCTTTCCCATTTCCCCGCTAGGTTTACGTAAAATCGCTGCGCATTGGAATCGGTATAAAAGTCACCCTGACGGATGAACAAGTCTTGATACGACGAGACATTATAACCATTCAATACAAAACTGGATTTGGTTTTTTTGTTCACAAAGCCTAATCCGAATTTTTGAAAACTCACTCCACTCAATTCAGAGCCACTTAATCGCAAGGTATCACCTGTATAAGCTGCATTTCCTTGAAAAACCAAACCAAAGGCATCCTGTGTGTAATTGGAGGACAGGTAAGAATTGTAACCCGTTCGCAGCGCCAAACAGTAGTTCGCTTTTTTGAATAAGTTGAGTTCGTAGTTGTGGTAGTCCATTTGTCCAGCTATTTCCACACCAAAACGATTGATTCCCTTGTGCTGCTCTAGTTGTTGAAGAACCAGATCGCGCGAGAGGTGACCACCTTGAATGAAGGTCTTGGAAAAAGTATTGTTCAAAGCAGTGGTTCCAAAGCCAGCTAGTCCACTAAAAATGACCGTTCCCTTGTATTTAGAGGTGTCCATTTGTTGTGGTAGCATGTTTTGTGCTCTGAGTACAGAACTGAAACACAAGAGTATGATGAGCCCCTTAGTCAATTTCATTTTGATAAGTGCCTATAAGGCCGATTTGTAAGAGTAATTTTTGGGCAATGTTGAGCTGCGTCGGTGAAACAGTACCGGCACTAACGCCGTACGTCGACAGATTTAAACTGGGCACCAAATAGGCACATTGCTTCATTTTTTCAATTTCTTCCTTGGTCAAATTCACAAGGTTTTCGAAATTCATTTCAGCCAAACCACTCGTGTTGATAGCTCCACCTGTACCTGCTGGTAGGTGTATGGCTGAAGGTTTGGAGAATAAGATTTGTTTGTTGGCATCCAAAAACTCAAAACTCAAAAAGGCATCCACTTCGAAGCTGTTTTTCCCATTTACCTTAAATGCTGCCCCTTGAATTCGACCCAGTTCTTTTTGAATATTGGCTGTGTTCACAGTGAAGGTATCCTCATAAGTCAACTCATTCAAGCCAATGTTTAAAGGCATATCTGCCTTAAGTCGCAGTTTTAGCAAGGAAGTAGAAAAGGCTTCATCATAGCTTCCAGAAATGTTTCCGTTTGGATTGATTTCAAAGGAGTAACGCACAAAAATGCGATCCAAACCATTCTCTAAAAAGGATTCAAGATTGGAATTTAGATACGTAAACAGGTAACTCAATTCATAGGGTGTGTACGATCCGTAACTCCCAACACTCGCATTCACCGTTTGTACCTGACCTATTTTGGGATGTGTCAAAGAAACAGTTGAACCGTCTTTGTTAATGGACTTTACTTCCAAAAGATTCACTTTTCCTGTTACCTTGGCTCCATTCACGAGGATCATCTCCAGGTTAGTATTGGGGAAATTGATCAATCCCGATTTGATCTTTTTGAGAAAATCCAATTCGATGCTAAAGGTGTCTTCTACACTTTGCTGACCAAAATATCCCCTTGCATAATCCAGAACAATGTTCTTCAGTGAGGTTCTAAAACGAGTTACATGATTGGGTGTTGCCACAATATCCGGTCCGTTCGGATCGCTTTTTACTCCAAATACAGTCCGTAGAATATTTGATTCATCCCCATTTGCTCCTGTTAAAGTGATTTGTGTATTGTTCAGACTAATCGATGTGTTCACAATAGAAGGTGAAGAAATGCTACCGGGAGGAGCCGATACTTGAAGGCTGTAAACCTGACCGTTTGAAATGACATCTGGAAAGGTTATGGTGTAAAAAATGGTCGTTTCATGCGGATTCTCTATTTCTACATCGAAGCTCCCCTCCTTTACATAAACCTTTTTCAACAAAACAGGATCGAGATTCAAATCATTCTCCTCGGTCTGGTTGATAAATTCAAACCCAGCGGGAACATTGGTCGAAAAATTCAGGCTGAATTCAGTTTGTACAAAAGTATCGGGAATTGTAACGAAGCTGGCTAAACTTAAGTCATACAAATCCTCGTTTAAGGCCAGTTTATAATTACCGTTTTGATCCATAGTTAACAATGAATCAAAACGGAGATCTGAAATATCAAGGGTGTCTTTGATGACCGGAAGGGTATAGTCCGCATCCCAAGTAGTCGGTTTCTTTCTACACGAAAAAACGAGTAGAATTGAAACACAGAAAGGCCACCAAAATTTCATATTCAAATAAACGATTTGTTTTTTAGATTGGTTGTTACACGCGCTCCAAGATAGTAGAATATCCTTGACCGACTCCAATACACATCGAAACCAAAGCGTATTTTTTATTTGAGCGCTGCAGTTGTTTCGCAGCAGTCAAAAGGATTCTAGCTCCTGTCATACCAAGTGGGTGTCCCAAAGAGATCGCTCCACCATTCGGGTTAATACGTGGATCATTGTCCTCTAAGCCCATTTTACGAGTGCATGCCAATACTTGTGCAGCGAAGGCTTCGTTCAATTCCAAAATATCCATTTGGTCCAACGTCAATCGGGTTCTTTTCAAGAGTTTCTCTGTTGCGTAAACAGGTCCAATTCCCATGATACGAGGTTCAACACCTGCAATGGCACCTCCAACGATTCTCGCCAAAGGTTTCAAGTTGTGATCTTTCAATCCCTGCTCTGAAGCGACCAACAAGGCACAAGCCCCATCGTTCAATCCACTCGCGTTTCCAGCAGTCACCGTTCCATCTTTCTTGAAAGCTGGACGCAAACCGCCTAAAGTTTCTAAAGTAGTACCCGGACGAGCGAATTCATCCTTATCGAAAATCAATGGGTCTTGTTTTCTTCTTGCAATGCTCGTAGCGATTATCTCTTCTGCGAAAATTCCAGCAGCTTGAGCTTTTGCTGTCTTTTCTTGTGACCAAGCAGCGAAGGCATCTTGAGATTGGCGGTCGATGTTGTACAATTCAGCCAAATTTTCAGCTGTGTTCCCCATTCCATCTGTTCCGTATAATTCTTCCATTTTAGGATTGATAAAACGCCATCCAAATGAAGAATCAAACATTTTCGCATCACGACCATAAGGAGTCGATGTTTTTGAAATCACCCACGGTCCGCGCGTCATGTTTTCTACACCTCCCGAAATGTATAAATCTCCAGCATTATCCTTAATAGCACGAGCTGCATTCAATGTAGAAGCCATACCAGAAGCGCACAAACGGTTCACCGTTTCACCTCCCGAGATATAAGGCAAACCAGCCAACAAGCCAGCCATACGAGCTACGTTTCTATTGTCTTCACCTGCTTGATTGGCACAACCAAAAATCACATCCTCGATAGCGTTTACATCCATAGTTGGGTTTCTTTTGACCAATTCTGCAATCACATTGGCAGCCATATCATCTGGGCGAACGGGTGCCAAAGTCCCACCAAAACTTCCAATTGCGGTACGAATACCGTCTACTATATATACGTCTTTACTCATGATCTATTTTTGTGACCCAAATGTACTGATTTTTGATGCTTTGAACGCCACATATCGGGGCTTTGAAACTATCTTTGGAATCCAAGAAAATGACCAACGAACTCCGCATATTGTTTCAGGACGACCATTACGTAGCCGTACACAAACCGGCCGGAATGCTTGTTCACAAAAGCAAAATGGCTCGCGATGCCAAGGTCTTTGCCTTGCAAGAACTACGCAATCAATTGAATAGACAAGTTTATCCATGTCATCGCTTGGACCGAAAAACGAGTGGGGTTCTCTTGTTTGCTTTAAGCGAAGAAGCCCTTTCCAAAATGCGAGAGCTGTGGATGAACAATGAAGTAAAGAAAGAATATCTTGCCATTGTCCGCGGACACATTCCCGATGAAGGCGAAATAGACTACCCTTTGGTCAACGAAAAAGAAGTGGAACAAGAAGCTTTTACAAGATATTCCTGCTTGAAAAGATGCGAAATCCCCTACTCGTCTGGTAAGTTC
>JAOASF010000062.1 GCA_025210175.1 Crocinitomicaceae bacterium
CAGCTGGTTAGTTAGTGGGAGTACTTTTTGATCGCGATTTTGAAGGAGGACCGCCTTTTGGAGGGTCAAGAACAGAATATCTCAACTATTTTCAGGGGCACTTCAAAACGGTGCAGATGGAAAATTGCCACAATTCAATTGATCCCAGAAAGGGAACGGAACTCTTTGTTAAAATGATCAAATAAGAATTACAGTAACTCTTGGATAATTCGATCCATTGAGTACCCTTCGGCTTCAGCGCGGTAATTACGAACCAATCGGTGACGCAAGATCGGTAAAGCAACAGCCTTTACATCTTCGATGTCTGGTGAGTATTTGCCTCTTAATGCTGCATGACATTTGGCGCCGATTATCAAATACTGTGAAGCTCGAGGTCCGGCTCCCCAAGTCAAAAATTTCTTAGTAATTTCTGGTGCAAACGTAGAATTGATACGGGTTTTTCCGACCAATTTTACGGCGTATTCCATTACATTATCAGGCACTGGGATGCGTCTTATAAGCTTCTGGTATTCGCTTATTTGTTCGCCATTTAATACCTGTGTCAATTCGTGTTGCACATCGGCAGTAGTCGATTTTACAATCACCATTTCCTCTTCAAAGCTTGGATAATCAACCCAAATATTGAACATAAAACGGTCCAATTGAGCTTCTGGCAAAGGGTAAGTTCCTTCTTGTTCAATTGGGTTTTGCGTGGCCAATACGAAGAAGGGGTGGGGAAGAGGGTAGGTGGTTCCTCCAGCAGTTACCGATCGCTCTTGCATGGCTTCCAATAATGCTGCTTGCGTTTTGGGCGGTGTACGGTTGATCTCATCTGCCAAAATGATATTCGAAAACAAAGGCCCTTTTAAAAATTTAAACTGTCTGTTTTCATCCAATATTTCTGTTCCCACGATGTCTGATGGCATCAAATCAGGGGTAAATTGAACACGGTTGAAGGTCAAACCTAAAGATTGAGCTATCGTATTGACAAGCAGTGTTTTGGCTAGTCCGGGTACACCTACTAGCAAACAGTGTCCCTTCGAAAAAATGCTAATCAATACTTCATCAACGACCTGATCCTGACCCACAATTACTTTGTGAATTTCGGTTTTCAGTTTTTGGTAATCTACTACCAGTTGGTCAATAGCTGCAACGTCTGACATAAATCTTTTTCTTTTAGTTGTTTACCCAGTTGTTATTAAACGTACAACCGGCATATTCAGGGTCAATTTTGATATAGGCTTTGCCAATTTTTTCGGCTGCCCAATTGTCCAGTATACGCTGGCGCTTACTGTTTTCGGCGGCTGTGCGAATCAAGGTATAGTCCTCTTTCAAATTGGCCACATGGGGTTCCGTACGTTCCATCAATCGAACGATACGAATTCCTTGCTTGCGGTCTATAAAGTTGTAATACAAATTAGGCTGGGTGAGTTCTCCTTTTTCCAAGGCATCAGTCAACAAGAAAATTTGTTGATCCACTTGGTTCAGGTCTTCCATTGACCAAGATTGGTCTCCAGTAATGGGGTTGGTGATGATTCCTCGGTTTTGCTTGGTGGCCTCGTCATTCGAAAAACGCAATACAGCTTCGTCCCAAGTAATCTTGTTTTCCTTCAACAGTCGGTAACAAGTATCCATTATCAAGGCAGATATTTCAAGGGCCTCATTGCTGTATTCTGGGATAATAAGTATGTGTCTACATTGGTAGTCTTCCCCCTTGCGCTTGACCAATTTCACGATGTGATACCCATAGTCTGTTTCAAACACATTCGATACTTCACCTTCCTTCAGGGAAAATACTGCCGCTTCAAATTGAGGAACCATCATGCCACGTGTTGCCTCGATTTTTCCTCCTTCACGTGCTGACCCAGGATCCATGCTGTGAATACGAGCTTGCGTTTCGAAGTTCTTACCCTCTTGGATGCTCTGTAAGATTTCCTCTAATTTTTTCTTGGCTCTTTCTTTGTCGTTAGCCGTAACATCTGGATAGTGAACGATTTGCTGAAATTTCAATTTGGAGTTGATGTAGGGAATGGAATCTGCAGGAATGGTTCGAAAGAAGTTTTCAACTTCTTTCGGTGTAACACTCACATTTTCAGTTATTTTGCGCTCCATTTCTTGGGTCAACATTCTATCCTTGATCACGTCAAAAAATTCCTTTTTGATTTGCGTCACAGATTTCCCATAGAATTCTTCCAATTTTTGTCGACCGCCAATTTGCTGTTCGATGATTCGGATTCTATTTTCCATTTCAGCCTCAACTTGAGCGTCCATCACCACCAGGGAGTCCAACTTAGCTTGATTTAAAAGCAAGTTTTGATACATCATCGATTCCAAAAGCTGACAATCAGATTCGCGGTTTACCTCCATGTCTGATTGAAGCATTTGCAATTTTTGAGCCTGAAGATCGGATAGTAAGATGATATTGTCACCTACCTGCGCCACTATTTTGTCGATAACAATGGGATCCTTCTGGGCAATGGTATGGATAGATAAACCAATGGCAAGTAGACTAAATATATATTTCGATTTCATGTTTATTCTTTAATTCTTCGTTTAGCTGACGGCGTATTTTTTCCCTCATTTCATTCATCCTGTTCGTCAAAATACGCTCTTTAACTTCTGTTTCAACAAATTCCATAGGTGAAACGTCGTCTTTTACTTTATAGTCTAAAATGTTCAGAAAATAGACAAATTGATCGTCGCTAAAATACGTTTTTGTACGGTTCAATACGAGACTTTCTCTATCGAGATTACGAACGGGTAACTTGTTTCTTATTTTGCTAAAAAACAACCAGTTCTGGTCGTCGAAGTAAAAATCTTCAGCGTAAAGTTTTGCATAAGATTCTATCCGAGCCATGTCTTTATCGTTTTTTAACAGATATGCCGTCTTTACTTGCTCTAATACCTCAGCGCTTTGTGGAACTTTTAGATAAAGGACTTTCACGATAAAATCCTGTAGAGTAAACTCCTCCTTATGACTTTCATAATATTCCGTCATTTGTTCCGGAGTTACGATGGTATCCACCTGACTGATGAGTCGGTTTTCGGTTAAATAGTATTCCGCCATTTCACCAAAAAATAAATCGGAGCGCGTATGGGCCAAATCGTAATTTTCATCCCCTTTTTCTTCCAATTCATCCCGCATAATCATGGCCATGCACCAATCGTTGACGAAACTTTTCCACTCCTCTTTGGAATTGACATCGTAGCCTAGTTTCGACATCACCAAGTTGGCTTCGTATCTCGTAAGTGTGTGCTCGTTGGCTTTGGCGACAATATCCTTATTGTTGCACCCCAATAGAACACAAAAGGTGACCATTAGGCCACCCTTTATGAAGGTATATAATGACTTATTTGCCAAGGTTGTACAAAACATCTTCGTGAACAATAATTGGATGTTTTTTCTCCAGTTCATTCAACCAGTCTTTTTCCAATTGATTTTGATAGTCTGAAATGATGGCACCTTTGGCCTCGTTCAGTTCTTTTTGGGTCGGAGGAATTACTTCATTTACTTGAATAACGTAATGTTTACCTTCGAACTCATACGGACGGTTGTTGCCCAGTTTCAAGTTCTGACCTTTCATGTAATCTACCTGGCTGTGTTCAAATTTATTGGTGCGAACCTTCAAGTTTAATTCCGACTCCTTGTTGATTTTTTCCAGTACATGCTTGGAGTTGATGGTGTCGTTTTGAATCATCGCATATACTTGGTTGGCTATTTCCGCATTCAAACATTCGTAAACCATCGCATCAAAACGCTCTTCCCACATGTAATTGGAACGATTCGCTTCAAAGAACCTCTTCAAACCTGTAGTATCGCGCATGGCTTGGTTCCAAACCTTGTCGGTCATGATTTCATACAACAAAATTCCATCGTGGTATTCTTGCATCAAAGCCTTGTAAGCTGGGTACTTCGCACTTAATTTACTTTCCTCGTAGTTCAGGATGCTCTCTTTTTTGAAGTCTTCGTATTTGTTGTCCACCATCGTTTTCGTTACATCGATGCGGATCATTCTATGGTTTTCGTTCAGGTATTCCGCGAAATCTTTTTGGGTGTATTTTTTACCATCTAAAACAAACATTACTTTGTTTTTCTTGAGCAAATCGTATTTCCATTGTCCTTTGTAGAAAGTCATGGAATCAATGTTGTCGTAAAACCAAACCTTGGTCTTTGGACTTTTTTCTTGAAAGTTGTACGTTTTTTTCAATTTCGCCACAAAGGAATCTTGCGTTTTCTTCGAACGTTCATCCTTGCTTACACGGTTTTGTAATTCGCGGTGCATCGATTCGTAATCCTTTACTGGAGAAAGTGAAATTCGCTTAATGATATGGAATCCATATTCTGTTTGTATAGGTTGGGAGTACCCACCATCTTCTTGAATGTTGAATGCGGCCTCTTCAAAATTAGGCACCATTCGAGTATTGGTTCCTGTTCCAAAAATTGGTAAAACTCCACCCTTGCTGGCTGTTGAAGGGTCATCCGAAAACTTTCTTGCTAGAGTTTCGAAATCTTCTCCATTTTCTAACATTTGATAGATTTCGTCAATTTTCTTTTTTGCGGTCTGTACATCCGTTGTGCTTGCCCCTTTGTTGGTAGCAATCATGATGTGAGCAGCTTGAATTGTTCCGCGCGACTTTCTCTTGTCGGTTACCTTGATTAAATGGTAGCCAA
>JAOASF010000063.1 GCA_025210175.1 Crocinitomicaceae bacterium
AAACCGGATTGTTTCTGATTTCTTGGTAGACCTCGTCTATGCTTTTATCGCTGTAAGAACCACCCGAAAAAATGCGTCGAGCCTCGAATCTGTTCTCTTGTTTGTTATTGTGAATGGTGAACAAGGTTGCTTCCGAAACAATCGACTCCACACCTGGATACTGTAAAATGGAATCACCCAACTCTTTCCACTTCAAAAAGTTTCTCTCCGTGTATAGCGAATCGTTGGAAATGCACAACACAAGAGCCGAGCCGTCTTCGCCAAACATCTCCTTAAACTTCAGGTAACTGCTTTGAGCTGGTGAAGATTTGGGAAGCATGTTTCCATACTTGTTATCTATTTTAAGTCCTGTAATCGCATGGTAACCGAAAAAAACAGTCATCAGGGTAATTATCCCTATGATAAACAGTCGGTTACGCAATATAAGGTTCGCGATTTTTTGCCACATACAATGGTACGGTATTAATGCAATTTGATAAAGCTGCTAAAATTAGTTATTTCTGAAAAGACGGCAAATACGGACACTACAGGGTTTCTGCTAACCAGGCAAAAAATTCTCTTTGCCACAAAATGCCGTTCTGCGGTTTCAAAACCCAATGTCCCTCATCTGGAAAATACAGATAACGCGATTTTAGTCCCTTCAATTGTGCAGCCTGATAAGCTTGCATCCCTTCTGATTCAGGTACGCGAAAATCCTTTCCTCCGTGAATAACCAAAATAGGCGTATCCCAGTTTTGAACATAACGATGCGGACTGTTTACCTCGTAAAGTTCTTTGTTGTCTGTATCCCAATACGGACCACCTATGTCCCAATTGGCGAAGAACAACTCTTCAGTGGTACCATACCAACTCTCTAGGTTAAACAAGCCACAATGCGAAATGAAACTCTTGAATCTACCTTCGTGATTACCTGCTAAAAAATACACCGAATAACCACCATAGGAAGCCCCGACTGCTCCTATGCGATTGGGGTCCACATAAGATTCTTGCGATACTTGGTCTACAGCCGACAAGTAATCGCGGATAGGTTGTCCGCCCCAGTCCTTAGAAATAGCGTCGTTCCATTCCTGACCAAAGCCCGGCAATCCTCTTCTGTTGGGAGCTATCACCACATAACCTTGCGAGGCCATCAGCATCAAATTCCAGCGGTACGAAAAGAATTGACTGACCATGCTTTGCGGTCCTCCCTGACAATACAACAAGGTCGGGTATTTTTGTCCCTCCTTGTAATTGGTCGGTAGGAGTACCCACGTCAACATTTCCTTTCCGTCGGTCGTTTTGATCCACTTTTCCTGAATGGTTGGCAAGTTTAACTTTGCAAAGATGTCCTCGTTGATTTTGGTCAACTGAGTCAATGTTTTTGTTTTCAAGTCATAATTCCACAAATCGGTTGGTGCAATCATGCTTTGTAAGCCCAAAATAAGGCGTTCTTTACCTTGTGAAAAATGCACAACGTTCATTCGACCTGTTGTTATTTGACTCACCGCTCCATTCATATCGCAAGTAAACAACTGATTTACTCCTTTAAAAGGAGAGACAAACAGAAAGCCCTTGCCATCTCTAGCCCATTGAAAATCGTTGATTGTTAGATCCTTATTCAAGGAAATTGATTTTCTAGACTTCGTTTCTAGGTCCATGTATTGAATCACATTTTTGTCGGACTCAAATCCATTTCTCGCCATGTTCAACCAGGCGATCATTTTTCCATCAGGGGACAAAATGGGAGAAGTGTCATAACCGTCTTGGGCTGGTGTGAGGTTGACAGTTTGCAAGGTTTCCACATCAAATAAATACAAGGCTGAATTGGTCGAAGTAGCAAAATCCTTTCCTACTTTTTTCTTCGCGTTGTAGATCAAACCCTTTCCATCATTCACCCACAAGAGAGCTTCGGTACCGCTAAAAGGTGGCACTACGGCGTCATAAACCTCATCCTTCATTAGGTCATTTCCATCGATATACTGCCCTGCCGAATTTTTGTATCCGATAAAGATATGCGTCGCATTTTCGTCGGACCATTGATTCCAGTGACGGTACATCAAATCCGTTTCCATTCGAGCGGTTGATTTCGGCAAATCCGAATGAACCTCCTGAAGGGTTTTAGAAACCTTTACCGATTGCAAAGTGGCAATTCTTTTTTCATCTGGTGACAGTACGTAACCTTCAACATTGCCTTTGAACTGAGAAATCAGTCCCTTTTTTCCTGATTTTGGATCTATTTTCCAAAGTTGAACTCCTCCATCTCTTCCGGCCAAAAAGGAAATATTTCCATCCTTCATCCATTTGGCTTCAAATTCGTTTTCAGGAGTGTCGGTAACCTGCTTTACTGTATTTGAACTTAAATCGTAAATAAAAATATCGGTGTATCCTCTATTTTCATCAATGTTGATACGGGTCTGTGTAAAAAGAATTTCTTTTCCGTTGGGAGAAAGATCTCCGCCTCCCAGTCTTTTGATTTTCCAGAGTGTTTCTGCGGTCAAATTTTCCTGAGCAAATGCAGCGATTGACAAGATGCTCAAAGAGAGTATAACTAATTTTTTCATGGCCTTATTTAGTGCCTATGAAGATATTAATTCTCGGCCGAAGGAGAGATGGATTCCTGTCTTTTCTTGGAAGAAATTGATCGATTCATGAAACTGAATCCGATTAAGATAATAGCTGTAACTACAACGGTGGTGGTGCTATAGTACAGAGCTAACATTACATCTCCTTTAAGAGACTGGGTCAAAACAAATACGTTGATACCCAATAGAAGCGTAAACATGGTGCGTTGAAAGCGCCTAATTCCTTTCATTTAAAGCATTTAGATGAGTGGAATTTATAAAATACAGCTCAATCAACAAAGAAAATTAACGTGTTTTTAGTAACAGAAAGAAACCTTTAAGGCTTAGTCCTTGGTGACCAATTTGAAGCCTTTACCGTGGATGTTCATGATTTCTACCGTTTCGTCTTCTCTCAACAATTTTCTGATTTTCGCAATGTAAACGTCCATTGAGCGACCATTGAAATAGTTGTCGTCTCCCCAAATGGCACGAAGCGTTGCCTGACGGTCCAGAATTTCATTCTTGTTTTTCACCAAGAGGTGTAGCAATTGATTTTCTTTCGTTGTAAGCTTGCGTTCACCCTCTTTGAGGTAAAGCATTCTAAAGGCAGGTTCAAATTTCAACTTACCAACCATGTATACTTCCTCTTCGGTTTCTTCTTCGCCAACTGTTCTTCGAGAAATGGCTGTAATGCGTGCCAAAAGCTCCTCCATGGAGAAAGGTTTGGTTAAATAATCGTCTGCCCCTAACGCAAAACCCTGAAGTTTATCCTCTTTCATGGACTTCGCGGTTAAAAACAGAATGGGCACTTTTTTATCTATTTCTCGAATCTCTTTTGCCAAGGTGAAACCATCCATTTCAGGCATCATTACATCGAATACACAAAAGTCGTACTTGGACTTATTGAATTCTTCAAAAGCCATTTTTCCATCGCGTACCAATTTAACGTCGTACCCCTTGTTTTGTAAAAAGTTCGAAAGAAGTTCTCCTAAATTTTGATCGTCTTCAGCCAATAAAAGTCTCATACTAATCCTTGTTTATTTTAATCGTGAATGTGGTTCCTTCGCCAAAGGCACTTTTAACCGTCAAATCCCACTTGTGCAATTCTATGATCGATTTCACGTAACTCAATCCCAGTCCAAAACCTTTCACATTGTGCACATTTCCTGTTGGAACTCGATACAATTTATCAAAAATTTTATCGATATGTTCTTTTCTAATTCCCAGACCGTGATCCTTCACTGAAATTTGGTAACTCGCTTTATCCGAAGTTACAACCACCTCAATTTGCGGAGCATCTTTGCTGTATTTAATTGCATTGTCTAACAAGTTAGATAAACAATTGTTCAAATGCATTTTATCGGCATAAACCGTCATTTCTTCTTTTGGCAAATCCAACGAAATCTGACCGTTCATGGAGCGCACTTTTAGTTTTACATTCTCAACGGCATCGTACACCATTGTATTGAGTAAAACGAATTCTTTTTTCAATTCGGCTTTTCCTTTTTCGAGTACCGCACTTTGTAAAATTCGTTCGACCAACAAACTCAAACGTTTGTTTTCCTCATCTATCATACGTACGTAAGGACGTGTTTGGTTTACCGAATCTCCCAACATATCGGAATCGGACATTGCTTCACATGCCAAAGAGATAGTAGAAATAGGCGTTTTGAACTCATGAGTCATGTTCGAAATAAAATCGGTTTTCATCTCATCGAGCCTTCTTTGCTCTTGAATGGTCCTCATCATAAAAATCAAGGTCACCACAATGATCAAAACCAAAGTGAGGGTTACACCAATAGAGCCCAACATTTCCTTAAACAAAAAGGTAAGCTTACTCGGGAAGTAAACATGCAGCACCAAGCTATCATCCAACATGTTGCTTGGAAACAAAGCTATTCGACTGTAAACCGTAAGGTTGGTATCAAGGCTCAAGTCGTAATTTTTTGGATTCAGATTGAATTGGACCGGCAAATCATTCTGATCTTCTACCATGAAGCGATAATTGGCTGGCAGTTCATCTTCGGCAAACTCCTTGTGGATCAAAGAGTCCAAAAACTCAACATCAACCCTTTCTGATGGCGATGCGTACACATTGTTCCGAAAGGTTTCTACCATCATTTCGTTAACGAACTTGGCTTTCTTGAAAATGTGTTGCAAAACTTTTTGATCCAACTGAATGGATAAAGCCATCGAGTCGTTGGTTGGAATTTTTTTGTTTTGTCGGTCGAATAGCTGTCTCAACTGTCGCACATCCCTTGCTAATACGCGATGTTCGGCAGAAACGCCTGATATGGAATCAAATGAGCGACCTTTGATCAGTAAGTAATCATGCGGACCATCGTTTTCCAGAATGGACGTGTCTTTGATGGAAATTGACTCTTGTAAACTCAACAAATTTTGGAATTCTTCCTTCAAGATATCCTTGTACTGACCACTAAAATCTTTGTTGACGATTTGCATGTAGCGGCGCATATCCTCTGCTTTCTCATGCTGCAAGGCAATGCGTTCAAGGGAAGTCGACAACTTGCGCTTGAATTGAAAATTTTTTCGATCGTATAGTTGAACGACCTGAAAGACTTGTATAATCACCAAGGAAAACAAGGCGATGGCTACAGAAATGGTAACGAAAGAAAAGCGAAAGTTCTTCACAAAATTGATTGACCTGATTACGAAATTAAGGCATGAAACACCCGTGGAATTGCACTTAACTAAATTTAACAGCACAAACACCCAAGGAATTTCAGACTACAATCATACGCAAACTGAATTGGCTTCGTTGTACATTCGTACAAATGTTTCTACAAACTAGGTTTTTGGGATTGCTTTTGGTGATGTTTTATGCTTCACTTGCATTTGCGCAAACGGACAATTTGCACCGACAACCTTGGTTGAAAAGTGACTCAATACTGCTCGACTCAATGGTTATTTACCCCAATTCCATTAAGATCTTTTGTGGAAAAATTGAACTGAGCAGTGAGCAATTTTCCTATTCCAGTTTTAGTGGGAAGTTGACCATACGCACTACATGTTCTGATACTTTTATACTCGAATACCGCACCCTTCCTTTGCGCAGAGAGGTGGTTTACCAAAGTAGAGACACGAGTGTGCTATATACCGAAAACAAAGGAGATCGAGAAAAATTTTTGATTCAAAACCTCCGGCCCAATCAGGACATCTTTGGCGGTAGTGGCTTGAACAAATCGGGTAGTATCTCTCGCGGTGTGACCTTCGGCAACAACCAAAACTTGGGTGTTAATTCATCCTTGAACCTCGAACTATCAGGCGATATAGGTCCCGATTTGAAAATGCAGGCTGTGTTGACCGATGACAATTTGCCGATACAGCCCGATGGTAACACCAACCAACTCCGCGAGTTCGATCAGGTTTTTGTTCAGATTTACAACAGTCGTTTCAAACTGACAGCCGGGGATTTTTGGCTCCGTAAACCGCCTGGGTATTTTTTAACCTACCAGAAAAGAGCACAAGGTCTCTCTCTCGAAAACAGAATTCAACTGGATAGTAGTCGCTTCTGGAAAACTCAATTTTCTGGAGCACTTTCAAAAGGGAAATTCAACCGACAAATCATTCAAGGAGTAGAAGGCAATCAAGGGCCTTACAAGCTGATTGGTGCCGACAACGAGCCCTTTATCTTAATTCTATCTGGAACAGAACAAGTTTTTATCGATGGTCAATTGCTCACCAGAGGGCAGGAATTTGACTATACTATCAATTACAATACGGCCGAAGTTATTTTTACTTCCAGAAACCTCATCACCAAGGACTCTAGAATCGTCGTTGAATTTCAATATTCCGATCAAAACTATGCGCGCTCCCTCCTTCAAGCCTCCATTGAATACCAAGGACCCAAGGCAAAATTTTGGTTGAACGGATTTGGTGAGCAAGATGCCAAAAACCAACCCGTTCAGCAAAGTCTGACACTTTCTCAAAAGCAGTTATTGGCTTCCGTGGGCGACAGTCTTTTGGAGGCCCGAAGTACGAGCATCGATTCGGTGGGTTTCATAGACAATCAAGTGCTCTATGCTCTGGTAGACTCTCTTGGCTACGACAGCGTGTTGGTCGCCTCCGTGCATCCCGATAGTGCATTTTACCGAGCTGCTTTTCTGTATGTAGGACCTGGCAATGGTGACTATGTCTTTTCCAACTTCAATGCGCTCGGAAGAGTATACAAATGGGTGGCTCCCGTGGCTGGAGTTTCTCAGGGTGACTACCTCCCTGCCCGAATATTGGCAGCTCCCAAAAAACAGCAAATGATGAATTCGGGATTTAGTTATGCGTTGAATGAACACTGGCAACTCGAAAATGAGATCGCCATTTCTGTTCGAGATGTCAACACTTTTTCACGTTTAGACGCAGCCGATAACAATGGCGTCGCCGATAAGTTTCGCGTTGTTCACTCCCAACACTTGGGTCCAAAAAGTCGTCCGTGGAAGTGGTCGCAAGATGCATCTTTGGAGTATTTGGATGCTAATTTTCAACCCATCCAACAATACCGAGCGGTAGAATTTGATCGGGATTGGAACGTGCGTAACAAAGCTTACAAGGGGGAACAGTTTTACAATATATTAGGAACAGAATTGCAACGCGACTCCTTTGGTACTGTCAAATTGCAAGGACAGCGATTCAGCATTGGTCGCGATTTTGAGGGGTACAATTTGTATTCCTTTGGGAATGTGAATACGCACAATTTCAAAGCCGATTGGCAGGCCAGCTATTTGTCTTCGCGTGCCGAAACCCAAAACACTTTCAATAGACACCGCGCAGATATTTCACAAGGGATAGGTGCAATTAGAATTGGGTACAAAGATGATTTTGAAGAAAACAACTATACGGGTACGGGCTATGAATTGGATCGAACGAGTTATCGCTTTTACGATTATCAATTTTACGTGGCTAACAACGACAGCTCGAGCTATGTATTCAAAACCTTTTTTCGCGAACGATACGATTGGCGATCGGATTCAACTCGACTCAAAGCAGCAGCTAAGGCAAGAACCTTGGGCGGAGAAGTCAGTTTTCGAAATTGGACCAATCAAAACTTGACTATTGTTGCCAACTACAGAAGGTTGACAGTTCAAGATAGAGTCCTACTTCCAGTGGCCCCTGAGAATACCGTTTTAGGGCGTGTCGACTACGAAATTCGGGCCTTCAAGAACGCTCTGACTTTTAGCAACTTCTTTGAAACAGGGTCTGGACTCGAATTAAAAAGAGAGTTCCTTTATATCCAGGTAAACGACGGACAAGGAATCTACACATGGATTGATTACAACGAAGACGGTGTAAAGGATTTGAACGAATTTGAAATTGCACAATTTGTTGATCAGGCCAGTTACATTCGGGTGTTTACACCAAGTAATACCTACATCAAAACTTTTTCGAACGAGTTGAACCAAAGTATCGCCTGGCGACCAGAAAGGCTTTGGGCAAGTAAAAAAGGTGTGAAAAAAGCCCTCTCCTATTTGTCAACCCAAACGCGCTACAGAATTCAACGAAAAAACGCAGGAGGAAATGATTATTCCGTTTTCAATCCGACACAAGGAACCGTGCGTGACACGCAGCTCATCTCCACTTCATCCACCTTCAGAAATACCATTTATTTCAACCGAACTTCCTCCATTTTTTCTCTGGAATATTCCTACCAAATCAATCAAAGTAAAACTCTTTTGGCAAGTGGTTACGACGGGCGCTTACAGGAATACCACGAAGAAAAACCACAGGAAAACATTGCTCGTCAATTCTTATAAGAACTGGTAGGTCAGCAGGGTAGAAAATTAGTAGCGGCCGATTATACCAGCGGACGTAATTACGACCTACAATATCAGTACATTCAACCGAGTATTGCCTATCAACCGAATACCGTATTTAGATGGACTGTTGGTGGACGCTACACCGAAAAAAAGAACGACATTTCGCTAGGCGGTGAAAGTGCCTTCTTGGGAGAACTAAATACCGAAATCAAATACAATCAACCTGAAAAAGGAAGTTTAATCGGCGGATTCAAACTAATTGAAATCAACTTTGACGGGATCCAAAATTCGGCACTCGGTTTTGAAATGCTGGAAGGCTTGAAAAATGGTCGAAACTATACCTGGAACTTGGGCTACCAACGCACGCTATCCAAGAATCTTCAAATCTCTATTCAGTACAACGGCCGTCAATCTGAAAACAGCAAAACGATTCACTCTGGAGGAATGGAGGTACGCGCCTTCTTTTAATGCCCGTTAAGCGCTCTGATTTTTTTACTTTTGGGACACGAAAAAAGATTTTATGCGTCGCTATCAAAGTTATATAGAAGGTCAATGGATTGACGGAGCGGGTACAGAAACCAAGCTTTACAATGCCATTAATGGAGATTTAATTGGAGAAACTTCATCGGAAGGTTTTGATTACCAACGTGCCATGGAGTACGCTACCAAAAATGGTGGTCGTGCCTTGCGCAAAATGACATTCCAAGAAAGAGGTCGAATGTTGAAAGCATTGGCTTTGTTCTTGATGGAAAGAAAGGCGAAATACTACGAAGTAAGTGCTTGGACGGGTGCGACAAAAGTAGATTCATGGATCGACATCGAAGGTGGTATTGGGAACTTGTTTGCGAATGCTTCTTTACGTCGCCAATTTCCGGATTTGCCTTACTACGTGGATGGCGTAGCTGCCCCTTTGTCTAAAAATGGAACGTTTATCGGTCACCACATCATGGTGCCAAAGGAAGGTGTCGCGGTTCATATCAATGCATTTAACTTCCCGATTTGGGGTATGTTGGAGAAAATTGCGGTGAACTTAATGGCCGGTGTTCCTGCTATCGTGAAGCCGTCTGAATATACGTGTTACTTGACGGAGGTAATGGTACGCGATATCATCGATTCGAAAATATTGCCAGAAGGATCCCTTCAGTTGGTTTGTGGTTTGGGTCGTGGAATTTTAGATCACGTTAGCTGTCAAGACGTGGTTACTTTCACAGGTTCAGCAGCAACTGGTAAGAAACTAAAATCATTGCCGAGAATCGTCGATGAGAGTGTCATGTTCAACTTGGAGGCCGATTCATTGAACGCATCCATTTTGGGTAAGCATGCCGTGCCAGGAACAGCAGAATTTGATTTATTTATCAAAGAAACTACAAAGGAAATTACTGTGAAGGCAGGTCAAAAATGTACGGCCGTACGTCGTATTATCGTTCCGGAAGACTTAATCGACGAAGTACAAAAAGGAATTGCTGCTCGTTTGGCTACTACTACAATTGGAGATCCAAGTGTTGAAGGAGTTAGAATGGGTGCACTAGCAACAAGAACACAGGTTGATCGCGTTCGCGAAAACGTTCAATTATTGGCAAAAAGTCAAGATATCGTTTTCGGTGATTTGGAATTAAGCGAAGTAATGGGTGCCGATGTGAACAAGGGTGCTTTCTTCTCTCCTATTTTATTCCGCAACAACGATCCATTCAATAAAACAGACGTTCACGACATCGAAGCTTTCGGTCCGGTATCAACTATTATGCCTTACAAAGACATCGACGATGCGATTGAATTGGCGAAGATGGGTAAAGGATCTTTGGTATCGTCGATCGTTACTCCAGATAATAAGGAAGCAAGAGAATTTGTCGTTGGAGCAGCTAGCATGCACGGACGTATCCTGGTCTTGAACGAGCAATGTGCGAAAGAAAGTACAGGTCACGGTTCACCAATGCCTTTGTTGACACACGGTGGTCCGGGTAGAGCTGGAGGTGGAGAAGAAATGGGTGGAAAACGTGGAGTTTTGCATTACTTACAACGTACAGCGATTCAAGGTCACCCAACGACCATCACAGAAATTACGCAGCAGTTCCAAGTTGGTGCTGAAATGCCAGAGGCAAATCCACACGTTTTCCGCAAGCATTTTGAGGAATTAGTGGTGGGAGAAACTGTGTTTACACACAAGCACACAGTTAGCGATGCAGACATCGTGAACTTTGCGAATGTATCGGGTGATAACTTCTACGCACATATGGACGCGACTTCTTTGGACGGAACAATCTTCGAACAACGTGTGGCTCACGGATACTTCATCCTTTCGAAAGCTGCAGGATTGTTTGTAGATCCGAAGAAAGGTCCCGTTTTGTTGAATTACGGAATTGACGAAGCACGTTTTACAAAACCTGTTTATCCGGGAGCAACAATTGGTGTTCGTTTTACCGTGAAAGAAAAAATCGACCAAGAAAAACGCAGCGAGGACGATATCGCAAAAGGTATCGTGAAGTTCCTAGTTGACGTTTACGACGAAACTGGCGAGACGGTAGCCTTGGCTACCATTTTGACTATGGTTCGCAAATTGGACCAAAATTAGTTGAGTCGCATATTGCATAATCTTGAAAGCCTTGTCGAATAGACAGGGCTTTTTTGTGCTCCAGAATGTGAATGAAAATGAGTGTGAGTGTGAGTAAAAGATACTTTTTCAAATTACGATTTTGGTGTAACCCCGAAGGGGTGATAGCCAAAAAGAAATAGGGTTGAAGTATTTTATCAAACCCTGAAAGGGTGAAATAGGTCAATCGAAGAGGTATTTTTCGTTGTATTCTATTTCGTATGCTTTGAGGAACTCTAGGTATTCTTTTTGGAAAGTTTTTTTCGCGTGATGTTCTTCTTGATTTTCAATGTAACGATACAAGGCTCTCACGTGGTCTGTTGAGCACGAAAAGGCTCCGTAGCCTTCTTGCCATTGGAATTTACCTCGAACAAGTCTTCTTTCATTGATGTATTTCGAAGAGTTGTTTTTTATATCCCGGATGAGATCTGATAGACATACCGTTGGTTTTAGACCAACTAAGACGTGAATATGGTCTTCTATTCCTCCCATGATAATTGGTTTTTGTCCTTTTTCTCTGATTATACCTGAGATATACTTATAGAGTTCTTCGCGCCAAGATTTGTGAAGAAGTGGTTGTCTGTGTTTCACTCCGAAGATGAAGTGGACATAGATCTGTGTGTAGGTTCCAGCCATGATAGTAGTTTTGTTTCTATATAAGTTACGCGTTTTTTAGAATGTCACCCCTTCGGGGTTTTAATTTTAGGCTTTTTGGTTTAGTATGCGTATTAAACCCCTTCAGGGTTAGTGCATGACGGGGTATTGGGGGTTCTTATTATACTTGCAGCATGCTAAAGACTTTTTTGAATTGGAGTGGTGGTAAGGATTCTTCGATGACCTTGTTTTATTTGTTGCAAAATACTGAGGTGGAGGTGGAGCAGCTATTTACCTCGATGAACAAGGAGCAACAGCGAATTTCCATGCATGGCGTTCGAAGAGATTTGTTGGAAAAACAAGCGGCTTCCATTGGCCTTTCTTTGCGGGTTATGGAACTTTCGGAAACGACGGATATGGAAGGCTACCGAAACGAGATTTCGAAGCATGTCGACCATCTTGTTCAGGAGGGTTTTCAAGCAACTGCTTTCGGAGATATTTTCTTGGAGGATTTGAAAAAATACCGCGAAGAACAATTGGCTCCGTCAGGTTTGAAGGTTCACTTTCCTTTGTGGAAGCGCGACACAACCGAGCTAATGCGAACTTTCATTGATTTGGGGTTCAAATCCATCGTTACTTGTGTGAATGAAAAGTTCTTGGATAAGAGTTTTGTTGGACGTGTACTGGACGATTCCTTTCTTGCTGATTTACCTCCAAACGTTGATCCATGCGGTGAAAACGGAGAATACCACAGTTTTGCTTTTGACGGCCCTATTTTCAATAAACCTATCACTTTTGAATTAGGCGAAGTTGTTTATCGTAAATACGACCAAGGCGAGGATGCTGATTTGCATACTGGATTTTGGTTTCAGGATTTGATTTAGTTTTCAAGGCTCGAACCTCGCTTAGGGATAGGAGCAACTATCCTCTCAGCTCAGCCGAGAGATAGTGTGGATAGCCCGACCTCTCTCGGCTCAGCCGAGGGGGTAAGCGCCAAATCCTAAAACTGGAAATAAACGAAAGGTTTACTCACATCCGAAACAGCTTGATACATGAGCAAAAGGATGACGGATACCGAAAGTGCCTTTGCATAAAGTGGCATTTTTTCGAAACGGAATTCCCAGCCGTCTTTGATTTTTTGGGGTAACCAATGGATGATATACCCCAAAATCATGATGATAAATACGGAATCGTAGGTTGATAGCACCTTCACGAAAACATCCCAACTGAAATTAAACTCGTTCCAAATTTGATGCAACATCAGCATCGGTTGTCCATCGCCATCGAGTCGGAACCAGATACGTGTAAAGGTGATGAAATTGAAGGTGATAAAGATTTTCCAGAAGTGAACCAAAGGCCCCGTTTTCGCTTCGTATGGACTGACTTTTTTCCAATAATTGTAAATCACCAAAGCACAGCCGTTCATCGCTCCCCAAACCACAAAGTTTTCGCTTGCACCGTGCCACAATCCTCCCACAACCATCGTGATGATCAAGTTCAAATCGCGGTGTATCAGCTTTTTGAAATTCTTGATGAAGAGGACTCCATAGATATACAGAATCATTAATCCTATGTACACAAAAATGAGTTCGTACCAACCGGTAATGAGCAGAAGAAAGAAAAAGATAATGAGTGTTGCAATGTAGGTTCCGATTCCTCCTGTTCGGTTTCCACCAAGCGGTATGTAGAGATAATCGCGCAACCAAGACCCCAGACTCTTGTGCCATCTTCTCCAGAAATCGGCAACGGAAATAGCCTTGTACGGTGAGTTGAAATTCTCCAACAACTCAAAGCCCATCAAGCGACTCAAACCGATTGCAATATCGGTATACCCGGAGAAATCACCATAAATCTGAAGGGAATATCCCCACATGGCCAAAATACTCACGAAACCAGGATAAGCATCGGGCGCATCGGCGACTTTATCGATGAAATGAATGGCGATGTAATCGGCCAGGACCACTTTTTTGAGAAGACCTTTTACAATTTGTACAACGGCCCAAGAGAAATCCTTGTTGTTGAGCTTAAACTTCTTGTGAATTTGTGGGATGAAATCGCGTGCGCGAACAATCGGTCCAGCCACCAATTGTGGGAAGAAAGTGACGAAGAAAGTGTAGTCAAAAAAGTTGTTGACCGGCTTAATTTCTTCTCGGTAAATATCAACGATGTAGGAGATACTTTGGAAGGTGAAAAAAGAAACTCCAACGGGCAACAAGATCTTTTCCGTAAAAGTTCCCTCCCCTGCAAAGCCATTGGCCCAACGTGCAAAAAGATTGTAAATCTCAAAGTCGGTGTGGAACATCTCGTTGAACGATGAAGTGAAGAAATAGGCATACTTGAAATAGCCCAAAATCAACACATTAAATATCACCGTTATGGCGATAATCCACTTCTTGCTGATTTGTTTTGGCACGCGGAAAATCCATTTCCCCATGAAGTAGTTAAAAACCAAACTGACGCCGAGAAGGACTACGAACAAACCGCTCGA
The DNA here is from genome assembly GCA_025210175.1 of Crocinitomicaceae bacterium. Lineage (GTDB taxonomy): Bacteria > Bacteroidota > Bacteroidia > Flavobacteriales_D > Crocinitomicaceae > UBA2040. Next base: position 13,978 of record JAOASF010000063.1, read on the forward strand.
TTTGAAATACAAAAAGAGGGAAATAGCGGTTAGAAATAAACTTCGGACGAGGTATTTTTTTTGGAAACGAGCAAAGACAAAAATGAGCACCAAGAATACCAGCCAAATATCGTAATAGGTCAAACCAATGTACACCTCATCAAAAGCAAATTTGTAGATATAATACCCCAACATCAGGATATTGACCGGCGCTAGCGTGTAGAGTTTTTCTTTTTGCGAAATTTTGGTGGAAAGTAAATACTGAGCGTTGATCCCCAAGCCGAGTAGGAAAATAGCTGAATCGTAAAAGCGAAACACTGCCAACCCAATTAGGGTCAGAGCTCCGGCTATGATGATTTTCTGCTTACGAGGAAGATCCAACAAGGCATATACGACCATAACTGCCGCAAAGAAGTACCAGAAATTGAGCTGGGTAAAAATCAGCGGATGCTCCTTGTCAAAAAGGAAGTTAAAAACGGTCGTTAGTCTATTGATCCCCTCCATCTTCCTGTGATCTGATGTAATTTAATTTGCGCTGACCGAATTGCAGCAAGAACTTCTTGAAAGCATCAAAATACAATTCGCCTTTGAGGTGATATCCTTCCGTTGTAAAATGCACGTGATCGCTTTTCATCAGGCCGTTTCGATACCAAGTTCTAGACGAGCCTACTCCTCCCATCATTCCGTACAAATCCCACACGGGAACCTGATATTTTGCAGCCAAAAGTTCAATCATGTCGCGCTCTTTTCCAACATTGTAATTCAAATATCTTCTGCGGTACAAGGCATCGTTTGGTACGGTCAAAAGAATGGCACAATTGGGATTGGCACGCAGGACAATCTGCATCATTTTTTCCAAGTTGTCGTAATAGGTTTCTGGCACAAAATCTCCATTGGGCACGTTGGCATCGTTGGTTCCAACGCTAAACGCAAAGAAATCGGGAGGATAGGTTTTCAGTTGTTCTTCGAAACGCTCACAATCCAAATAGGTATACAAGCCTGCTCCATTGACCCCTATGGCGGTGTAAGAAATCCCAGGATCGTCATTCATCAATTGAAAACCATAAATTTCAAGATCGTAGGGCAAAGAGGTTTTACGAGCCAACTGCAAATCAAAATCATCGAGATTTTCCATAAAGGTTATCTCGGTAAATCCTAAATTTTCGTTGGTATGTTGGCGCCACCAGAGAATTTCATCATTCCCCCAATTCAAATCAAAAGGGAAAAACCCCTTGTTGTGAAAGATGCGAATCTTGTTGAAACGTGGCTTTACCTCCGTTCTATCGTATTCAAATTGAATGTTGATCAAGGAGTCCGGACAAACAATTTTAATTCCCAGCGTTCCGAAATCTTCCGTTTTGTGACCGCGAACCACGGAGCGATATCCTTTCCACTCATTTGAAGAGGTAAAAGTGTAATTCCATGGATTATTGGTACCTGCCAATTTAAATGGGAAAACCCACCCTCGCTCACCGGGTAGCTTGTTCCAATTGGTCTGCATCATGGTTCGGACATCGTGGGTGTAAATATCCGCTTGCAAATGCGAACCACCAATGTGGTAAAAATTCAAACTCCCTTTTTTGGTGCGTACCATGTCTTCCATTTGTTCGTACAGACAGGCCCAATTGGGCGATTCCGCGCTGAAGAATTGGAAATAATTCTTGTTGAAATCGACCATGGGATAGGTTGAAATATAGGTCGTGTCGAGTCCCAAAACTTTGGGTGGCTGGTAAGTCGACAAAGAATCCTTTACCGGATTTTGAGCATGTGCTTTTTCTCCGCTGAACAGAGTCATAAAAAACAATAAACTAAATGCTACAAAATTCAATTTCCGTTGTATTTGAGGTATTCTTTCATGAAGGCATCGTAAAACAGCTGAGCTGCAATACTTGCTCCTTTGTTGGTGAAGTGGATATAATCGGAACCGGCCAATCCTTTTTCCACCCACGCTGGCATGGAGTTCAATCCACCCATTGCATCGTATAAATCCCAATACCCAACTCCAACACCTTCCGTTGCTTTTTTCAATTGCTCGACGGTGTATGGCAACAATGGGTAGGTCTGATATTGACCATCGATGAGGGTCGACATGTCACTCGGTCCAATCATCATGATAGCCGCATTGGGTCTTAATTTTTTCAAAGTCAATAACTGACCACGTATGTACCTTGCAAAGTTTACCACCTGTGCACTGTCTTTAATTGCTGGAATGGAATTTCCTCCGAATTGCATGATGATCATATCGGCATTCAACTCCGACATTTGGGTTGCAAACAATCCTTGATCGATAGAACCAAAGAACGTACCACTTGAGCCACGCATACCAATGTTATCGACTTGTACCCCGAAATCTCCTTCTAGAGAAAAGCCCATAATATTGGGACTGTGGGTGCCTTTAAAGACGAATCTCAACTTCCCTGGAGGCTCAGAGAAACTCAACTTCATGGCGTGGTATTTTCCGTCGGTATTGAGTGCTTCTTCATGAATGACCGTTTCGCCTTGATAAACAGAAACCGTACACGGTACTGTGCAAGAGTTGTAGAACATCTTGACGTTGTTGTACACCTTTGCTCGTGCATAAGCACTTTTTCCTGGGGCCAACTCAATCCAAGCTTCTTTTTCTAAGCTCGAAGTAGAGTCCATTTTTTCAGGTGAGAATCGAGCCACCGAGTTCAATAAACCGTATTTGCGCGACGCTAATTTATCCCCTCCAAAACAAGTGTAGCGCGTAAAATTCTCACTAAATCCTTGCACAAAAGTGAAGGTTGGGTACACATTATTGGCCGGGATAAGCCCTGGACCATAGCCGCCAAATTGTTCCTGAATTCTTTGGCGAATGAAGGAAGTCATGCGGTCTCCTTCAATTTGTGAATCCCCATAATGTAGGATTCGAATCTTTTTTTTCTCCTCTGCAACCGCGTTCAACTTTTGAAAGAACATCTGAATTTGAGCGTCGAAGGACTTATTGGTACGTACCGAACTGGCACTGTTCATGGAATAATTCACCTTCACAGGAGCTCCCATCGATCCGTCTGAACTATCTGCCATTTGGGTTAGTTCATCGTCTATGTTGAGCAAGCTCGTGTCTACCGATTCCACGATGGCAGAAATATCCTTTTTTACAATTTCTTTTTCCCAAAGAAGCTGCTCTTTGTCGATGAATTTCAAGCGGAACAAACCTAAGTTGAGTCCCTCATTCGGGAATAACCAACTCGCAATACCCAATGTCAAAAAGATCATTCCTGTAAAGGCAAGTATATGGTATTTGCGAATTTTCTGCATGCGAGACACAAAAATAGACATGTCGCCCAAACAGTCACCCTCTTAAGCCGCTAAATCCCAAAAAAGTAAACGGAAGTTTTCCACCTACAGCCTTTGAAAAGGATAACTTTACAGCATGATTTTGGACCAAAACGAATTGAGCACCGAAAGCTCATTGTACCTGCAACAGCATGCCAGTAATCCTGTGCACTGGAAATCTTACTCCAAATCTGCTTTTGAAAAAGCCGAAAAAGAGGGAAAAATGGTCTTGGTGAGCATCGGCTATTCCGCTTGTCATTGGTGTCACGTAATGGAGCACGAAAGTTTCGAAGATGAAGAAGTGGCTGCATATCTCAATCAGTATTTCGTCTGCATCAAAGTAGATCGCGAGGAGCGTCCGGATGTCGATCATATTTACATGACTGCTGTTCAATTGATGACCCAAAAAGGAGGATGGCCTCTGAATTGTTTTACCTTGCCAGATGGTCGGCCAATTTATGGCGGAACCTATTTTCCGAAGGATCAATTTTTGCATCTGCTTCGTTCGCTGGTCCACACCAAAAATCAAGATCCTGAGCGCGTACTGCAATATGCGAACAACCTGAAAGAAGGAATCGACCAAGCAGACCTCATTCCCATTTCAAAGGAAAAACCGCAATTTTCTATAGAAAAGATCGACGAATTGGTTTTGCGCTGGAAAAAAAGGATGGATCGACAAGAAGGCGGTCCAAATGCCGCACCGAAGTTTCCTCTTCCAAATAATTACCTGTTTTTGTGGAAATATGCACTTCAATACAACGATGATTTCGTGGATGATTATGTCCTTCTAACAGCCAACAAAATTCAACGCGGAGGTATCTACGATCAAATAGGAGGTGGTTTTGCCCGCTACAGTGTGGATGTGCTTTGGAAGGTTCCTCACTTTGAAAAAATGTTGTACGACAACGGCCAGTTATTACAGATGTACGCTACCCTTTTACGCGACACCAACAAGCTTGAGTACCGCTTTATTTTGAAACAAACCATGGCTTGGTTGGATCGTGAAATGCTGTCAGAAAAACATGGGTTTTATTCAGCCCAGGATGCAGACAGTGAAGGAGAAGAAGGAAAATATTACTGTTGGACACCTGATTCCATGAAAAATCAGCTGCATGAAAATGGAGAACTCATTTCTCAATACTTCAACATGAACAAGCGCGGGTACTGGGAAGAAGAGAAATACATCCCTCTACGCACCATGAGTGACCGACATTTTTCGAAGCAAAACAACCTTAATTTGGACGAATTCGAGCAAATTAAAAAAGTGGCTATCGACGAATTGTTGACAGCTAGACTCAAAAGAATTGCTCCGGTAACTGACCAAAAACAACTGACCAGTTGGAATGCCTTAACACTTACCGGTCTCATTGAGGTTCATCGTGTTTTGCAGGATGAAGATTCACTTCGTATGATGCGAAGGGCTTATGTGTTCTTGAAGAATACCATGTATAGAGGAAAAGGAAAGGGTCTTTACCGCAATTTCAACCAAGGCACTGCAAATATCAATGGCTTCTTGGACGACTATGCCTTTACTATTGAGGCCTTTGTGGAATACTATTCCATTCAGGGCGATGTGGAGGCTTTGGAGTTGGCTGTTGACCTTACACTTTATGCTTCACAACATTTCAGCCACGAAAACGAGACCTTCTTTTATTTTGCGGAGGCAAGCGATGAGCTCATTAGTCGAATACAAGAAATCAACGACAATGTGCAACCGAGTTCCAATAGCACCATGGCACGCAATCTATATAAATTGGGGCTCCTCTTAGGTAAAACGGCTTGGGTGAGCAGAGCAAAAGCCATGTTACATGCCATTCAAGATGGAATGGAACATTATGGCAGTGGCTACTCGAATTGGGGATTACTGTATTTAGACATTCTAAAAGAACCCGCTCAAATCTACATTGAAGGGGAAAACTTCAAGGAAGTTGCTCAGCAAATCTCCAATTTTACCAAGGGTTGGGCTTGGATCCATGGAACGCTCAACGGTTCCACTGAATTCTTTCCAGATAAAACCACAGGTAAGCCTTTGTCCATATACATCTGTCAGCATCAAACTTGTTCTCTGGCTTTCCACAGTGTGGAGGAGTTCCAAGAAAGTTGGAAAGCAAATTATTTAACGAATCATTGATGCCCCTTCTACCCTTTTAAACAGGACATTTGTTTATTTTTGGGGCTCTAAACAAGAAGCATGAGTTTATTAACAGTAGGTAGCGTTGCTTTCGACGCCATTGAAACCCCATTCGGGAAAACAGATAAAATCATCGGTGGAGCCGGAACGTACATCGCGTTGTCTGCATCGTTTTTTGAGAAAAACCAAGGAATTTGCGCCGTTGTAGGTGAAGATTTCCCTCAGGAAATGTTGGACAAACTAAGCTCTCACAATGTCAACTTGGAAGGTTTACAAGTGAAGAAAGGTGAAAAAACCTTCTTTTGGTCGGGTAAGTACCACAACGACATGAACACGCGTGACACTTTAATCACCGAGCTGAATGTGTTGGAACACTTCGACCCAATTGTGCCGGATAGCTACCAATCACATGACTACTTGATGCTGGGAAATTTGAGTCCACAGGTGCAATCTACTGTAATTGAGCGCATGAACAAGCGTCCAAAATTGGTCGCAATGGATACGATGAATTTTTGGATGGACATTGCGATGGACGACTTGAAGAAAACCATTTCGATGGTTGACCTTTTGATCTTGAACGATGAAGAGGCACGTCAACTTTCTGGTGAATACAGCTTGGTGAAAGCAGCGAAGAAAATCAAAGAAATCGGTTGTAAATATTTGATCATTAAAAAAGGTGAACACGGAGCTTTGTTGTTCCACGGTGAAGAAGTTTTCTATGCGCCAGCGTTGCCTTTGGAAGAAGTTTTTGACCCAACAGGAGCAGGTGATACTTTCGCAGGAGGGTTTATGGGCTACTTGTCTGCAACGGATGACATCAGCTTCGAAAATATGAAGAGAGCCGTAATCGTTGGTTCGGCATTGGCTTCTTACTGTTGCGAGAAATTCGGAACAGAAAAATTGACTACAATAAACAAGAAGGAGGTAGAAGCGAGAATCAATGAATTCGTTGCTTTGGCAAACTTCGACATGAAAGAATTGGTTACTGAATAAGCTACAAACAGTTATGGAAAAGTCTGCATTTCTAGATGAATTGAAGAAATTGGTTGAAACAGAAGAAGTTTTAACCGTTTCGCGCTCTGTGAATGAATTGAAACACAAGTTTGATGACTTTCTTTTGGAGGAAGAACGCAAGGCACAAGTGGCTCAATTGGAAGCTGGAGAGGAAATTGAAAGTTCGAACGAACCCGACCCAATCAAGCAAGAGTTTTATGACATCTACCGCATGTTTCAATTGAAACGCAAGGATGCTGCAGACTTGAAAAAAGCCCAACAGGAAGAAAACCTTCGCAAGAAAAGAGCCCTTATTGGTCGCTTGGAAGCCTTGGTGAAAAACGAAGAAAACATCGGAGCAGCATTTGCTTCTTACAAAGAAATCCACGAAGAGTGGAAAAATACAGGCGACATCCCGCGCGACAAAAGAGCAGAAGTGCAGCACGACTACTCTCAGTTGCTCGAAACCTTCTTTTACCAGGTAAAAATTTATCGCGAGTTGAAAGAACATGATTTGCATCGCAACGAGCAACTGAAGCTTGAGTTGATTGACAAATTAAAAGCCTTGGCAGAAGTAAATTCCATTAAGGAAACGGAGAGTCAAATCAAATTGCTTCAAAACGAATGGGAAGAAATTGGACCTGTTTCAGACGATAAATGGGAAGAAATTAAAACCCAATACTGGGAAGCAGTAAGAGCCATTTACAACAAAATCAATGTCCATTACGAAGCACGTCGCGGACAACTGGCAGAAAATATAGAAAAGAAAAATGCTTTGGTTAGCCAAGCCAAAGAACTCATCCAAGGCACGCAGGATTTCAAGCATTCAAAAGAATGGGAAGACCGCACGGCTGACTTGTTGAAAATTCAAGAAGAGTGGAAAACCATTGGCTTTGGTCCAAAGAAAGAAAACGAGGAAGTCTGGCACGAATTCAGAGCTGTATGCGACGCGTTTTTCGCTGATAAAAAAGCTTTCTATGATTCACTTCGAGAGGAATCAAAAGTTTTCGTAGATGCAAAAAAGGCACTCATCGAGAAGGCCAAAGAACTAAAAGACAGCACCGATTGGAAAACAACTTCCGATCAGTTGATTCGCTTGCAAAAGGAATGGAAAAAAACCGGTCATGCAGGTCAGCGAATGGAACAACGCTTGTGGAAAGAATTCCGCGGAGCCTGTGATGTTTTCTTCAACAATCGCCAAGCGCATTTTGCCGAAAAGGACAAGGAAAACGAAGCGAATTTGGTGCTCAAAAACGAGATTATTGCGGAGATCAATGCCTATCAACCGGGAACTGACAAGCAGCAAGTGCTGAAGGATTTGAAAGAATTTTCGGCCAAATTTTCGGCCATTGGTCATGTGCCAATGAAGCAAAAAGACAGTGTTTATAACGCCTTTAAGACTGCTTTAGACAAGCATTATGATCAAATCAAGTTGGAAGGTAAAGAAAAAGAAAACATGCTTTTCCAAGCCAAATTGGACACCATCAAAGCAAGTCCGGATGCAGGTCGATTGATGCAAAAAGAAAAAGGTGATATCCGTCGTCAAATCGACAAGTTGAACCAAGAAATCTTGCAATACGAGAACAATCTTGGCTTTTTCGGAAACTCCAAAGGTGCGGATTCTTTGAAAAAGGAAGTTGAACAGAAAATCAACGTTCACCGAAGAAAAATAGACGAACTCAAACAAAAACTGAAGCAACTTTCTCATGAATAAGGCGGCCAACATTGCCATTCTATTTTTCACCTTTCCCATTCTCCTGTTCAGCATTTTTGTAGGTTACGACCTGCCACTCGAAATGCTTAAAACAACGGGAGCACAAATTCCCTATCAACCCATAATAGGTGGGGCACTTGCGGCATTGATTTTCATCCCTACATTTTGGAGAAGCACCAAGCGCTGGTACGGTGTATCCTTGTTGCGTCAGAAGAGTCGCTTTGTTTGGAATGAACCCATTAGCCAGGTCCGCAAGCAACGCGCTCTTACATACAACCTCTTGGAGGCATTGGTTTTACTTGCTCTTTGTTTTGGGATTTACAAAATATACAACCAAGGTTGGCCCATCTATCTAGCTTACGGTATTGCTTTCTTGGACTCAATGGTGTACACCTTAGCTGGCGCTAAAGGCAACAACTGGCGAATCGGGATCACCAAAAAGGCTGTGGTTCTGGCCGATCGAGAAGTTAAAGTGGTTTACTTCACCGGTTTGCGAAAAATTGAAAAAGCACAAGACACCTTGTATTTCAATTACATCAAAGACTTACAAATGGATATGCCCATTGTTGCAGCCGAAAACCAGAAAGAATTCTTGGAACAACTCATGCAACACATTGATCACAACAAGGTTTATGTCGATCAATCGGTAAAGAAAATCCTTCAAAACATCGATTAATCTGCTGATTTCCTTCGTTTTATTTTCAAATTAAGGAAAGAAAACTCTCTGGATATTTGAAGAATTGACAGAAAACTCTGTATCTTTAGGCAACTAAAGTCTCGCTGAAAACTGACTCGCAATCATTATGAAACTGAAAATTACCCTCTATTTGAGCTTTGCCTTTCTTCTCATTTTTTCTTGTGCCCAAGACGAAAGTGCGTTCGCCAATCACATTAACCAAATAGATCTTCTTCAAAACAAATTGGTCAATCACACGTGGAAGCACACCGAAAAATTGGACGATAAATTTACCCAAAAGGCAGAAATTCGCTTCTTCCCAAATGGTGAATTCGTCAAAAAAGACTCCTATAACTACATTGGAATTGAAGAACATTTTGAAGAAGGAGGTAAATGGAGCATCGACTCGAACGGCAAAAGAATCTCCATTAAATGGAACAAATCGAATAAAGAAGAATCTTTCCGAATTGTTAAAAATCAATCCCAGTCGCTAGAGCTGGTCTCCGAACAAGAAGATGAATCGTACAGTTAACGTCTAAAACTGATGTAACGTATCTCCTGGAAAAGATTGTTTTGCGCATCGCTTAACTTCATGATCGGAATATAACGGCCTCCACCTAATTCCGCCGCTTCGATCATTTTTTCCGCATCTCGTTCTGCATTTTTTACCCCAACAATCGAGAGCGTAATTCCCTTTTTGCGGTATTTTCGGACATATTTTTTGTAATCCTTACTAGCTCTATTAAAGGCTCCATCTGTGATCACAATTACGTGATTGGCTCCATCTGCCAAATAATTTTTTAAGTTTTCCTTATAACCTAACTTAATTCCCTCTCCACCTGCAGTTAAGCCACCAGCCCTTAACTTTTGAACTTGTTCGTTTACCTTTTCCTTCTCCGTGCCATTGGTCGGATCCAAAAGAACTTTGGCATGATCGGCATACGTAACAATCGAAATGTAATCGGTTTCTCTCAATTCGGCATTGAGGGCCTGCAAAGCAAATTTCAACAACTCCATTTTATCGCCGTTGTTCATAGATGATGAAACATCCAAAACAAACGACACATTCACTGGCTTGAAATGTTCTTTTGAAAAGTCTGTTGTTGCCAATTCGTTCAATTCCAAAGGAACAACCTGCTCCTCTTCCTTCAATTGCTCTCTAACTTCTTCAATGGTTCGTTCAGGTAGTGTTGTTTCAACTATTTCCTCCTCTGCTGCTTCTTCATCAATGATGATCACCTCTTTCAGAACCACTGGTTCCTTTGGTTCAACCGCCTTCATTTCGAGAACCAAAACATTTCGTTGGCTGTTCACATAAGTTCCTGTTTCACTGGGGACATAGCCCTCCTTTTGGGCGTAGAAGTATGCCAAACCAAGCAACATCTTTTCTTCAATTTGACCCTTCCTATTGGTTTTAAACTGATGTTCCAATTGACCGTTTTGCAAAACCAAAACTTCGGCTTTATCGATTGGCACCTTGGTTTCTTGGTCGACAACTTGAATGTGCATCGTGAACTCCATAGGATTAGAGTTGGGTGGTCGAACACCGAAGCTGGGGCAATCTTGTCCTGCATTGGTAGCCGTATAGGGCAACTCTTGCATATTCCCTTTCAGTTGAACTTGATAGGGCTCCATTTTATCACTTGCGAAAACTTCAATATCGTAAGAAAATCGTCCTTTTTTCTTCGGATTTACTTGAAAACGAAGGGTAACAGTGCTATCGGGTAAAATGGTATTTCCCGATTGAATGAAAACTACCTCATTGGGTTTTCTAACATTCAAAAGATACTCTTTCTTCGCTCCTACATTTTTTAGTTGAATGTCCACGTATCTCTCAGAATAAGCATACAAATCACCATAATCATAATTGTTAACTGACAACTGTGTTTGTGCCGACAAGCGAATGGACGTAAACAAGAAAAATAAAAGAGAAATACGAGTCATACTAGTGATAACGCAAAAACATGACCAAAGTATCAATATTTATCGTAGGAGAAAGGAAAGAACAGCTTCCATGAACTCTTCTGGCGCTTCTGCATGAACCCAGTGCCCGGCATTTTCGACCGTTTTCAGGTCCATGTCAACGAACAACTCTTCCAGATCATCCAGATCATCATCGAGAATATAATCGGACTGCGCTCCACGAATGAACAAAGTTGGCTGAAACATCTCTTCCCGAGGCAATGCTTTCAAGATATTGGGCATCTCACGCTCCAAAACGGGTATGTTCATCCGCCATCCCAATTGCCCCTTTTCCACCCAATAGAGATTCTTTAACAAAAACTGGCGAACACCGAACGATGGTATAAAAGACATCATGGCTTCTTCCGCTTGGGAACGACTATTCATGGTCGATAAATCTACGGAATGAAGCCCTTTCAAAATGGCATCATGGTGAGAGGGATATGTTTTCACACCGATGTCTACAACAATCAATTTTTGAATTCGATCTGGGTATTTCTGAGCGAAGCGCATGGCGGTTTTTCCCCCCATGGAGTGACCCAACAACAAGAATTCTTCAATTCCTTCGTCCTGGAGTAATTCATTAAGATCGTCGGCCATAAGATCATACGAAAACTCCTCCGACCACTCTGAATGTCCGTGATTTCTTTGATCTACTAAAATGACTTTAAAATAATCGGCCAGTTTCTTGGCGTGAGTTTGCCAATTGTCTGAATAGCCAAAAAGACCGTGTAGTATAACGACGGGTTCCCCTTCTCCGAGAATTCTGTAATGCAACTTCATGATGGTGTCAACTTCCGCTGCAAAGAAACCTAAAACTGATCTTAATTATGGAAAAAACTTGCCAAAATCTCAACGAAATTTGGCATTTCGATATTGGTAGACGTGGAAACTTTCAATTTTGAATCGTCTACTTTGTCGCTCGGTACTTCCTCCACCTTGGTGCGGATATTCACCGAAATATCTTCAGTTTCGTTATTCCCCACCTTGAATTGACCTTTGTTCATTGTAGAAACGATCTCGATGATTTTGTCTACCGTGATTTTGTCTTTGTCAAATGAAATTTTCGCTGTGTTCATTGCACGACCTTCCTCAAACTCGAATTCGCACGACTCAATAGCCTGAGTAGCTGCCAACTCTTTGCGAATGGAACCACCACAACCCATTACACAGGTCATGCCTTCAATTTCAAGCGTTAACAGTCGATTCCCCTTAACAGGTTCAGCGGCTTTCACTTCATTTTGAGCGGTATTTGCCTCGGGAGTAGCTTCCGAACAGGAAACAGAAATTAAGGCAATAACTAACGTAAAGGCGAACAATCGATTCATTTGGTAATTAATTGCACAAATATTACAATTCTTTTTTCACAATTTAAAATAAAGTTTCCCTTGCACTATACAAGTCTACTCCCATCCGCAAAATGACTGGCTAAATCTCACTAATTGTGTAGCTTTGTGCCTTTAAAGTTTGAGACGTGGAAATAAAGCAAGCCGAGTTTGTTATCAGTAATAGTGATCCAAAGAAAATCCCAACCGATAAGGTGGAATATGCTTTCATCGGGCGATCAAATGTTGGTAAGTCGAGCTTGATCAACATGCTCACCAACCATAAAAAATTAGCGAAGACTTCGGCTCGTCCGGGTAAAACACAATTGATCAATCATTTTTTAATCAATCAAGATTGGTATTTGGTCGATTTACCGGGATACGGTTACGCCAAGGCCTCTAAAAGTGCCCGGTCGACTTGGGAGCGTTTCATAGCTGATTACCTTTTGGACAGCAAGCAACTGGCGAATGTTTTTGTTCTATTAGACTGTCGCCACGAACCACAGAAAATAGACATGGAGTTCATGAACTGGTGTGGCGAAAAAGGCATTCCTTTCTCCATGGTTTTCACGAAGGTCGACAAGTTATCTAGCTCCGCCCTTCAAAAAAATGTGGCCAAATACAAAAAGGAAATGTTGAAACAATGGGCCGAAATTCCACCTGTTTTTATGACTTCAAGCGATTCTAGTTTTGGTCGTGAAAAACTATTAAACTACATCGATCAAATCAACAAAGCACTGAAAAACGGCTAATCTTTCAGGGTTTCGTTGAACTTCAAACAAGCTTTTAGCCAATAATCCAGTTCCTCTTCTCGGTCCAAGGCTTCCAAGCCAATGAAAAGATATCCTTTCATGGTCCGTCCGGTAAAGTCCATGGGGTAGACGCCTTCTTTACCCAGTGCCTGTTGGGCAAACTCCTCGCCTACTCGAATCATCAAGACATGGAGTTCTCTCTTTTTATTATAAATGGGGCCACATAGCATCTTTCCATTGACCATAAAACACAAGCCTCCCATCATTTTTTTAGCTTCAAAATCGACTCCTAACCTGACTAAGGTACTCTCTACTCTTTCTGCTAAAAATGCATCGTATGCCATGTCCTCGGAAAATTAAATGAAATACGATTTTACAAAAATTCCTTACTATTGTTCAAAACAAAATCACGATGAAAAAGATCTTATTTACGCTGGCTGCCATCACTTTGACAGCAACCTCCTTTTCTCAAGAAGAGAAAAAGGAAGAACCAAAAAAAGTGGAAATCCAAAAAGAAGTGAAGGTGGAAATGGTGAATGGTGTGAAGACCTTAACGGTAACAACCCAAGCCAATGGTGAAACCAAAACCGAGACTTTCACTGGAGAAGAGGCTGATAAAAAATTGGCTGAATTAGACCAAGAAGCAGAAAAAGCGCGAGAAGCAGCCGAAAAGGACCCGAACAAGAAAGTCAAAATCAAAAAGGAAATCAATATCGAAGAAAATGAAGGTGAAAAGGAAGCCAATATAGAGAAGGAGGTGAAAGTAGAAGAAAAAAATGGTGAGCTGACACTAACCATCATCACTAGGGAAAAGGGTCAAGAAAAAGAAGAGGTTTTTACCGGTGAAGCCGCCAAGAAAAAACTAAAAGAACTCGAAAACGAAAATCAATAAACAAAAAAGTCCCTCCGTAACGAAGGGACTTTTCTTATAGAAAGAATCTTTCTTATTCTGCTGCTGGAGCTTCTGCTGCTGGTGTAGCACCTTCTTCCTCCTCATCATCTCCTGAATCATCAACCGATCCACGAGCTCTGTTAACAGCAACTACAACTGCGTTATGCGGATCCAAGAAACGCAATTTATCGTTTGCGATATCTTTGATACGAGTCGACTGACCAATACGCAATTTAGTAATGTCAATAACGATTGCCTCTGGCAAATCAGCTGGCAAAGCTTGAACGTTCAAACGACGGAAAACTTGCATCAATTTACCTCCGTTCATAACACCACGAGAGTTTCCTGTCAAACGAACTGGCAAACCAACTTTTACTGGCTTGTTTTCGTTCAATTCCAAGAAATCAACGTGCTCGATAGTATCCTTCAATGGGTGAGACTGCATTTCTTGGATAATACCAACCGCTTTCTTACCATCAATGTCCAATTCAATTTGGAATACATCTGGTGAGTAAACGATTTTATCCAAATCAACTGCCTTTATAGAAAAGTGTGTTTGCTCACCTTGTCCATAAAGTACACAAGGAACCAAACCTGCTAAGCGAAGAGCTTTGGAATCCTTCTTCCCTACGTTCGTACGAAGCGAACCGCTCAATTGTACTTTTTTCATTAGTATATTATTAAAGTATTTACGAAACTACAAAGTGTGAACTGATGGATTGATTGTTAACCAAACGTCGAATAACATCGGCAAACAAATCAGCTACAGTTAACACACGGATTTTATCACTTTTTTGTTTCAAAGGAATGGTATCCGTAACAACCAATTCTGTCAAGCGAGATTTTTCAATGCGCTCGTATGCTGGACCACTCAATACTGCATGCGTACAGAAAGCGCGAACACTTTTTGCTCCTCTTTCCATAAACAAATCTGCCGCTGCAGTTAATGTTCCTGCTGTATCGCACATATCGTCAACCAAGATCACGTCCTTGCCTTCAACATCTCCAATCACAGTCATCTCAGCCACTTCATTAGGCTTGCGACGGTGCTTGTGACAAAGAGCCAAACTCAATTCCAATTTCTTCGCATAAGAATTCGCTCTTTTGGCACCCCCTGCGTCAGGAGCAGCCATAATCAGGTTTCCTGTATTCAATCGCTCCAATTCGTGCATGAAAATAGTAGACGCAAAAAGGTGATCTACAGGCACTTCAAAGAAACCTTGAATCTGATCAGCATGAAGGTCCATTGTGATGATACGGTCAACTCCAGCAGACATTAACATGTTGGCAATCAATTTGGCACCGATTGCTACACGCGGTTTGTCTTTGCGATCTTGACGCGCGAAACCAAAGTAAGGAACCACCACAATGATTTTACGAGCTGAAGCTCTTCTTGCGGCATCCACCATCAGCAATAATTCAAAAAGATTTTCTGTGGGAGGCATCGTACTTTGCACCAAGAAAACATCCTTACCACGCACTGTTTCTTCAAATGACGGTTGGAATTCGCCGTCGCTGAACTCCATAACTTTTACATCTCCTAATGAAACACCGTATGATTTGGCAATGTTTTCAGCCAAATCCATGGATGCTCTTCCTGCAAATATTTTAACGCCTATAGACATATTTAACTTTTTGAGGGTGCAAAGATAGTTCAAATATCCTGAACCTTAAAAACTAATTCGCTCTAAATCGAGCTCGCAAAATTAGTCGATTTCTCCTATCTTCGAATCATGTGTTATTCGGCAGCTTTGACCTCCAAGAACGTGGACCTTAAAGAGAAGTACAAAAAGAAAATTCCGACAGATTTGATGGAAGAGCCCCTCTTTCATGTACATGGTTTTAGTTTTCCGTATTGGCGCGTACTTACTCGTCATGAGGATATTCAGCTCATGCGCTGGGGACTGGTGCCCAGTTGGTATCAAGGCCCTAACCACAACGAAATGGCCGGCATGACCCTCAATGCTCGAGCAGAAAGTATACGCGAAAAAGCTTCTTTTCGGCACCTGATTGGCAGTCAACATTGCATTGTTCCCATGAACGGATTCTACGAATATCAGACCAATGGGAAGGAAAAAAAACCATTTTTTGTTTTTCCTTCTGAAGGAGATCTTTTTTCAATGGCTGGTATTTACGACTCTTACTTGGATAAGTCTACTGGGGAAATTCTTACCTCCTTTTCAGTCATAACTTGTGAAGCCAATGAACTTATGGCTGATATTCACAATTCCAAAAAACGGATGCCTGTATTATTAGATGAGGCAGGACAAGATCTTTGGTTAAACGAACCTACGAAAACAGACCACTTACTTGTTCCTTCTCCCAACGAATGGCTTTCTGCACACCCTGTAGATGCGAAAATATTGAAGAGTGCAGACCACAATAGCCCCAGAGCACAACAGAAATTTGACCCTCCCAAGTACGAACAAGGAAGTTTGTTCTAGTTCTGTTTTTTGATTTTTATATCTCGCTGATTGATCAGCACAAAACGCAAGGAAACAAACAGGATATTGGTTGGAAAATCAACCGCAGGTCTGGTCATGAGGTGACAACCCGTTTGCAAGTGCAATTGCCATATTTTATAACCAATTACCGGACAAATGCCCACTCTCGTGCTTGAAAAATCGGTTCGATAAACAAAATTTGCCCCATACGTTAAATTCAACCTGCCTTGTTTGAACCAGTAACCTACATCGTAGCCCAGCACGTTGCGAAAGAAGTTATAATTGAACCCCATGTGGGCAGCGTGGGTAACATTTTTGATCAGCCTTACCCGCTTGTATTGTCCCTCCATACCAAACTCCAGGGTATTATAAAGCCCTTTTTGTAGCCCCACATAAGGTCCCGACTGCGTTACTGTAACCTTGGGCAAGGAGAATTTTTTCTTTTTTCGATCCAAAACTTCTTGACTCGTAGCCGTTGTAAACCAAAACAATACAAGCAACAGCAGACTAATCCCCTTGTCCATATTCCTGGTGTATTCTATAAATCTCTTTGGCATCTGATGCATCTATTCCAAGGCTGTCTGCCACCTCCTTGGCGCGCAGTATTTGTTCTACAGTGAGACCTGTTTCCTCCTTCTCTTCCTTTAACGCATTTTGTAAGAAAATCGTGCTCGATGAAATACCTGGAATGGTGTTTTTACCTAAATCTTGTATTGGATGATATAGTATCGACTTCTCCTTGATATCCGTTTTCACCCAATGCTTTCTTTCATCGAAGGATTCGAACAAAATCAAAATAACGCTCAAAATGTAAACCATTTTAACCATGGAGAAAACGATTCCCGCGACTTTATTAAGCGGTGATAACAAGGTAATAGTGAGCATCTTTTCAATCACCTTTCCCAAAAAGTACACGCCAGCACCTACTGCTAAAAAGGTGACTAAAAAGGCAACAGGCGTAAGATACAAATGATCCAAATCAAATTCATTGGTCAGTTTTCTCTCCGCAAAATGCGAAAAATTCAAGGCCGCATACAAACCTACTAACAGAGCCAATAAGGTGAATAGTTCAATGACAAACCCTTTCTTGAAGCCAACCCAGGCGGCATAACAAAGGGGAATCAGTAAGACTATGTCGATGACATTCATTTTTCAAAAATAAAAAGCCATCCGCTCCTTCGAACAGATGGCTCCTTAAAGATTCAAACGTTGTATTGTTATTTACAATCGCTTTTTAATGTTGTACTAAAATGCAAGCCCACTTCCGACCAAAGCTTTGAAACTCCATCAGGACCTGTGTGCAAGTCTTTGCATTCTGCGTTCAATGCATCAATTCCATTCTGCGCATTCCAGTTGGCCACATCCATCGCCGCGTCGAAAGTAAACACATTGTCTTCGAAGGTGTAGTCTCCTTCCAATTCTCCTGTCATTCCTCCCAAGCTAATTTCGAGGGTAGCCTTTCCGTTATCGCCCAACATTTTAATCTTGGCCGTAATTTCTTTTGCTCCTATCGTTCCGAAAAACAAGCGTGAAATTTTTTCATTTCTACTCGGGTCTTGTGATTCAACGCTTTCCGTCTTCATCGTTAAAGTCATCCCCATCAAAATAGAAATGGGGTCGTCCGATTCGGTTAAACCAGTCGCTTCGATTGACGTAAACGTACCCTTCACTGCTTTTTTCTCTGTGAATTTGTACGATGCCCACTCCAAAACAGTAGTTCCTGGATTGTACGAATAAAAACAAGCAGCTGCTTCTTCGGTTGGCGTTTCATCTGCCTTATCGCTACCTGAACAACTTGTCAGCCCCAGACTCAGGGCAAATGCACATCCTAATAGTGTATATTTCATCATATCCATCGATTTTTAATAAAGGTAACAGTTCTGTACAGTTTGGGTTTTTATATTATCAAATTTTATGAAGAAAGATGTTGGGAAAGGCCTATGAAAGTGGGTAGTTTAACTACTTTTGTGCCGTGGATTACGATATTGAATTACGCTTTCAAAAGCTAAAAGGAAAATTAGAAGAGCAGTTCGGTGAGGACATGGACGTTCAAGCCATTTTGTTTTTAATTGGCGTGGATGCTTTGGGGGCAGGATATCGCAAATTCAACAAGCAAGAAAAAACAGACTTACTCCATGTAGCTGTATGTACCTTGCTAGAGCCAGCTGGTTATTACGAACTCGAAAAACGTGATGAAGACGGTTGGCCTCATTTCAAATTAATAAAGCCACTTCCCAATTTAAATGACCGCGAACAGCAACATTTAATCAAAGAAGCGATGTTGGATTTCTTTACGGCTAATGGCATATACGAGGAAGAAAATTTGAATTGAAAATTTAACTTTACACAACGCATTGATCTAAATCAATTATGGACATTCTAATAAAAGCCTTACAACTCATTCTTTCCCTTTCCATCCTGGTCGTTTTGCACGAGTTTGGGCATTACATTCCAGCTAAATTGTTCAAAACACGAGTAGAAAAGTTCTACTTGTTTTTCAATTATAAGTTCTCTCTATTCAAAAAGAAAATTGGAGAAACCGAATGGGGAATTGGTTGGATTCCGCTGGGTGGCTATGTCAAAATTGCTGGTATGATTGATGAAAGTATGGATACTGAGCAAATGAACGCTCCGGCTCAACCTTGGGAATTTAGATCGAAACCAGCTTGGCAAAGATTGATCATCATGACAGGTGGCGTAATCGTTAATTTGATCGTTGGTGTTGTTATTTATATAGGCATCGTTGGAACTTGGGGAGAAGAACAACTGGCTCCAGAAGATATAAAGGCAGGATTGTCCGTAGCCCCAATCATGGAGCAATATGGCTTTCGTACGGGTGACGTAGTCCTTTCTGCAGACGGTAAAAAGTTAGAAGACGCGCTAGAAGTAAACAAGGAAATCATGTTGCGCAGCGCTACCTCTTTCGAGGTGAAACATCAAGACGGAACCATCGAAACCCTGTCTATTTCGGATGACACCGACATGGCTCTTTTCAAGGCAGGTGTTATGCTACCGTTTAATTATAGAATAAAAAGCAACACGGTTGACTCGGTGCCGCCTAAAGGAAAATCAAATGCAGCGGGATTGTTAATGAAAGGTGATACCATAGTTTCAATCAATGGAGAACCAATTGCGTATTTCGATCAAACCACCAAAGCCCTTTGGAAAGCCAAGAACAAAACCGTGAATGTTGAAATTCGTCGTGACGGCAAAAGTTTAACGCAAAAAATCAAAGTAACAAAGGAAGGAACGATCGGATTTTTTCCTCGATTCGAAGAAATTGATGTCGACACCAATAAGATTCAACATGTAGAATATGGGTTTGCAGAAAGTATCGGGAGAGGGACTCATTATGGTATGCAAACCTTGGGTGACTACATTGGTCAATTGAAATACATCTTCACCAAAAAAGGAGCAAGCTCAATAGGTGGCTTTGTTTCGATCGGCAACTTATTTCCTGCCACTTGGAATTGGCTAGCTTTCTGGGAAAAAACGGCTCTTATTTCTATTATCCTAGCCTTTATGAATATACTGCCTATTCCAGCATTGGATGGGGGACATGTTATGTTCTTGCTATACGAAATGATTACCGGAAAAGAAGCTCCTCAAAAAGTTCTGGAATATGCGCAGTACGCAGGAATCATCATCCTTCTTACCTTGATGCTTTACGCCAATGGTCTAGACCTGGTGAAAAGCTTTATCAATTAGCCCTTTAACTCAGTCCGGCTTCACATTTGCTTCCCTTTATTATTTAGAAGTTTGACCTAAAGTGGTCGCTTCTACAAGGCATACGGTCATGGCTATTTACATTCAACGCTCGCATAAGATGTGGCTGGTTATGAAATCTTTATTATCTCCTAATTTAACTGACTGATTAAAAGGCTTTTACCCTACCTCTGTTCGCTATAAGAATGGTGATTTACTCTGCGCCAGAAGGCCAATTAATACTCAATTGCACCGTTCACAAAAGAGCACTAACTAAAATCCAAGACATCCACGCTACTGTACAATCAATAAAAGGCACATTTAAATCAACAATGTGTGATATTATTAACATTAACGCATGAATCTGTTATTTAAACCATAGGTTAAGGCAACTTAATTTAAATTTTAACGGACGTCCAAATAATTTTTAAATACATTAGGAAAAAATTGTTTGGTTTTATGAAAAAATGTTACCACGGATTTTCGCTTGGTCGAACCTTGCGTTATCCACTTTATCTACTCTTGGCTATTATTTGGAGCCTTAATGCAAATGCCCAATGTCTGAACACTACCCCTTACGGTAATGCGACAGTTGGTGCTACTAACGGAAGTTCTGCAACTATTGGTTGTCAGTTTGCTTCTGAGTACGGAACTTGGAATGGTATTCAAGCAAGCTTCGCTTACACCACCACTTCCACAAATCCCACTGATTACATCACGGTTCGTTCAGGCACCTCTAATGGTCCTGTTGTAGCACATGGTTCGGGTCCATTGTCATGGATATCCACTGCTGCTGGTACTTACTACATTCACATTACTGTGGATGCAGCATGTAACACCTCAAGCGGTTGTCGTGATATCACAACTACAAACAACGGTTCAGCAACTCCTTGTACGGATCCAGCAACAGCCGGAGCCGCAGTAAGTTCTGTGCCAAATGCTTGTGATGGACAATCCTTCTCTCTCAGCCTTAATGGAGCTACAATGGCTTCAGGGTTGATGTACCAATGGCAATCGTCTCCTGACAATGTGAATTACACGCCAATTGTTGGAGCTACAGCCTCAACTTATTCCACAACTCAAACTACAGCGACGTACTACCGTTGTGAAGTGAAATGTGGTATCCTTGGAACTCCTTCTAATTCTACTGAAGTATTGGTTGGTCAAAACACTTTCTTGGATTGTTACTGTACTTCCACTGCAACCAGCACTGCTGACGAAGAAATTTTAGGCGTTTCATTGGGTACATTATCAAATACCTCAACTTGTAGTACAACAGGTGGTCCTGGAAGTACATTGAACAGATACTCCGATTACACCTCTACCGTTCCAGCCCCACCATTGGCAAGAACAGTTGCTTACACAATGACCATTGATGTTGGAACATGTGGTGGTAACTACACCAACGTTACAGGAGCTTGGATTGATTGGAACCAAAATGGTTTGTTTACTGATCCAGGAGAAGATGTTCTAATTGGTAACCCTACAGTTGGGCCTCACCAAGAAAACTTTATTGTAACTGTTCCAGTAGGAGCGGCGCTTGGACTAACGAGAATGCGTGTTCTTGTTGAAGAAACAGGAAGTTCAGCAAACATTGATCCTTGTGGTACTTACACATGGGGTGAAACAGAGGACTACTATGTTGAAGTTTTCGACGTACCAACTTGTCCTCAACCAACCAACTTAACCGTATTGAGTACAACAACGAATTCAGCTGATTTGGATTGGACTCCAGGTGGATCTGAAACCGCATGGCAATTGCAATATGGTCCTACAGGTTTCGCCTTAGGAACTGGTACTATCGTAAATGTTACTGGTACATCCGATGAAGTTTTAGGAAGTTTAACTCCATACTCTTTCTTCGATGTATATGTTCGAGCAATTTGTGGGGCAGGAGATACTTCTTTCTGGTCGCCAAAACAAAAATTCAATACCTATGGTCTAGGAGCTTATATGGAAATGGACATGACTTGTCACCCTGACGGTTTCATCGATATTTCTGAAACAGGAGCTGCCAACCCATTGTTAAGTGATGGAGAAACAGGATTCTCTCTTCCTTTCCCAATGTATTTCCAAGGAACGGAGGTGAATCAAATCACTATTGCGAATAACGGTGTGATTGAGTTCAATACCATAAGTGCACAGGTTAGCGCCTTTAACAGCAATACTATTGCAACCAACGCACCTGCAGGTTTGTACCCTTTCTGGGACGACTTAGAAGATGCTGGTGGAATGGTTTATTTCGAAGAATTGGGTGTTGCTCCAAACAGAAAATTTGTTGTACAATGGGTAAAAAAACACGATTTGTTCACTTCTGGAGTTGCCTATAATTTTGAAGTTATCCTTGAAGAGGGAACGGGTAAAATTTACTACCAATACGCGAACACTGTTGTTGGTTCTACGTCTTACGACAATGGAAACTCAGCAACTGTTGGTTTGGCTGGTATCAACCAAGACTTCCCACTTTCATACAACAACCAAAGTTTCCTAACGGAAAATTCTTGTGTGGAATTCTACTACACGAATTGTCCGAAACCAGAAAACTTAATCTTGCAATACGTAACTCCAGATGAAGCTGCCTTCTCTTGGTCTGCTGGTTTGTTTGGCGAGTCTGATTGGACTGTAATCTACGGTCCTGAAGGATTTGATCCTGCAACTGGAGGAACCACATTAACAGTAAATGGGTCGCCAACGGTTACGCTTGTTGGTCTTACTCAACTTACTTGTTATGACATTTACGTCTATGCAGAATGTTCTGCAGGAAATCAATCCTTTGCACTGATTGGTAACTTCTGTACATTACCATTGTGTGCGAACCCTACCAACTTCACAGGTTCTACAGATATCGACAGCTTGTTTACCAATTGGTCATGGTCTCCATACGACCCAATGTACACCATCACGAATTACGATTTACTATACGGAACTCCTGGATACGATCCAGCAAACGAAGGTACTTATGTAATGGATGATGCATTTGAAGGTGATACCATTTACGACCAGTCTTTGCTTGCAGGTGGTGTTTATGAAATGTATGTACGCGGAGTTTGTGACACCTTGGTTTCTTCTTGGGTAGGACCGATTACAGTAACGATGCCATTGACCAACGATAGTGTTTGTGGTGCTGAATTACTTCCGGTAAACGGTCTTCACAATGTGTTCAACAATTCTGGTTCAACTACACAAGCTAACGAAAGCACCATCGCACCTCCAGTAACTGGAGCTCAAGAAACCGACGGTTGGTTGAACAACTCTTTGTCTAAAACAACTTGGTTCAAATTTATCGCTCCTTCTACAGGACAAATTAGAATCAACGCGACAGATGTGAGCTACAACGGACAGGTTGCTGTTTATGAAATTGTTACATGTAACGACTTCACTACCTTCAACTTGGTTGCTGCTAACGACGATGATATCGATGGAAACTCTTTGGCGCCGAATTTCACAATTTGTGGTTTGACTCCTGGAGCTGAGTACTACTTAATGCACGATTCATACAACACGGCAACGGGTAGTTACGCACTTCGTTTGTCAGAAATTGATCTGATCCCAGGAGTTGCTGGACCAATTACAGACATCTGTTCGAAAGACACAGTGAACTTGTTTGACGGTATTTCTGGCTACCAAGCTGGTGGTGTTTGGAACGACTTAGATGGAACCTTCCACATTGTAAACGACAGTTTATTCAACACTTCAGGTTTGGCTTACCAAGTTTACAACTTCGAATACCGTTTAACGGATGGTTGTGCTACTGAAGGAGTAACGGCTCAATACCAAGTTTACGCGCCTTCATCAGCAGGTACAGATGGTTCATTAACAATCTGTAAGAACCAACCATTTAGTACTGTAAGTGCTTTGGGTGGAACAATCAATGCAGGTGGACAATGGTATGATGCAGGTAACAACCCAATCGCAGGACCAAACGTTCCATTTGGAACTTTGAACATCCCAGGTAACTACAATTACCGATACATTGTTGGAAATGGAGTATGTCCAGATGACACATCAATTGTGACCGTTTCTGTGGATGCAACGTGTGATGCGTTAGGAATTGAAGAGGCTTTTGCTCAAGAGTTCCAATTGTATCCAAATCCAACAACAGGAGCAATCAACGTAACTTTCTCTGCTCTTTCTGAGACTACAACAGTGGAAGTGTTGGATGCCAAAGGAAGATTGATCCAAACGAAAACGATTAAGGCTGGTGGAACATTCACTTCATTTGACATGGAGGGTGTTGAAACAGGTGTATACATGATACACTTAATCAATACCGAGTTTGACACTACCAAGCGTTTCGTGAAACAATAAACAACACGTTATCTTCAAATAAAAATGCCCCTGCAGATTTTGCAGGGGCATTTTTTATATCGGCTTGCAAATAGGCAAAGGCGCCTTCTCAAATTTAATCGTTCAGGCACTTTTGCGTATTTGGTGTAATACACATTAATCTTCTCCGTAAGTTATTACGGCTATTTTGTTCTCTAAAACTGAAATAACGCAAACGAAATATGCGAAAAAATTCAATTGTACATGATTACTCTCAGATAGCCAATCTAGACATAGAAAAAAATGATTGTCGGTATGAAAATCACATTGACTCAAATATTCGTCAACATTAAATTTATGTTTCTTAAATACCTCCAGATCCTTGCCCCAATTATTATCTGACCAGTATTTGGTATAACATTCTTCCAATTTTGCATTATCACATTTAATAAAATCAGTCGAATCAAGTTCTTCAAGTTCAAGTGGACCATACACCGATGTTGGTATTGCTTTGGAGTCAATTTCTCTTGCAAAATGGTCGTCGATTAGCAATCCAAGGTCAATCAAGTCTTTTATCTCGTAGCTCGGTAGTGTTTTTTCACATTCATAAATGTTTACACCAACAAAACCTAGATGGTTTTTATCGTCTACAATCCATTTATGGCTTTCGAGTGTAAATTTCATTGCGTAGAAAGGTCTTCAGCTAATAAGCCTTCGAGCCGCTACCAAGAATGTAAGTAAAAGGCTTGAGGCTTTGGTGATGTTGTACTTAGTTTTATCTTATTTCTATTTCAAAAAGCAAAACTTCTTCATCTGCTTCGTCTTCTATATAATAAAATCTCAAAATTGAGCTACTGTTCTCAAATGCTAGAACTTGCAAGTCTGTGGTTTTAATCTTAAAGCTATAATTACTTAATGAGTTGTTTATTCTTCTTATTTCCTTGTTTTTATCCGTTCTTATTGTCAGGCTTGCTATGCAGTCTATGCAAGGTGTGTCGTCAAAATATTTAACTTCTACCGTATCGATTGCTCTAATTTTTCCTTTAGTTAGAAGAATTCTGTAATCCGTGCTCAATGCATTAAAAACCTTTAACAGTTTACCACCGTTGTAAACCTGCCAATTAGAAATAGTATCCATCTCTTGCTCAGACTTTGCGAATGAGGAAATAGAAATCAGCATCAGGATGATTGTTATTGTGTTTTTCATTCTATCAATTAAGTAAAACTATTCTATAAAGATCTAACCTTTATCTTTCTTCAAGCGGTAAATTAAAAACCCACCCACTCCAAGCAACAAAATGTGAGCCGATAAGTACAAGTGAAATTCATCTGGTTTGGGCAAACCGAGAGAGAGGTTGATGGTATACGAAAAAGGCAACAACCACTTGTAAGACCATGCGAGGGCCAATAATGAACCGATCAACCCCAACAGTCCGATACCCACCGAAGCCAAAAAATTCTTGAAAAAGATACTGAGCGCAAACTGAAAAAACACAATGGGCAGTGTGACCCAAAAATAGTCTACTACCAAATCCAGAATTGACATAAGTGGTAAACTTTCGTTAGGCAACTGACCGTCTAAAAACAAACAGGTCGTGGTCACGGCCAGACACAAACAAAGGGTGAAGAAAAGCAGAAAAGTAAGGACTACCAGGAGTACCATCGTCACTTTTGAAGCAAAAATTACCCCGTATGACTGTGGGGAAGCATGAAGCTGTTTCCAAGAATTATTCTTCTCCTCCAAATGGGTAATCATGCTAGCTGCAAGTACAACAATCATAGGTAATAAAAAATTTCCCATATTTTTAAATGTGCTTGAAACGGTGACTAGCCAACCTGGCTCCCCTTCCTCATTGATGTGGTGACCTGTTACCAAACCAGCAATCAACCGTATCACGGGAACGAACAAACCGGCAATGCAACAAAACCAGAAAACATTGCTCCTACGAAGCTTGCGTAATTCGCTTTTTAAACTAATTAGGTACTTCATTATTCTCTGTAGTTAGATCCATAAAAATTTGTTCCAAATCATCCTTAGTAGTTGCCACTTCATACACCTCTAGTCCATTCTCTACCAAGGCTCGAATTCCTTTTGCCATTTGCGAATCACTGTTGTCTTGGACCATGATCATTCCATCAATTCGGCTCGGGTTCATTCCGCATTGTGTTAGAATTTGTTCTCCTTTCTCGGCATCCGAAGTCCTAAAAAACCCTTTTGATCCTTGCTTTTGTTTGGTTTGCAATTCTGCCAGAGTACCTTGAAAAATAAGATCGCCTTTGTGGATAATGCCAATATGGGAGACCAATTTCTCGATCTCCGCCAATAAGTGAGAAGATATCAAAATGGTCACTCCGGTTTCACGATTCAGGTGCTTCAATAGCTGTCTCATCTCCAAAATTCCGTTCGGGTCAAGGCCATTGGTTGGTTCGTCCAAAATCAACAAGTCAGGTTGGTGAGCCATGGCTATTGCAATGCTCAACCGTTGCTTCATTCCCAATGAGAAGTTTTTAGCTTTTTTGGAACCTGTTTTGTCCAACCCCACCAGTGCCAAGATTTCGTCTATTCTCTCTTTTGAAAAACCAAAAATTGGCTGCCAAACCTTCAAGTTCTCTTTGGCGCTCAAATGCCCATACAGCGAGGGTGATTCGATAAGTGAACCCACCTTTTGAAGAATATCAACCCGGAGTGTTGCCAAGTTCTTTTCGAAAATCTCAATTTGGCCTTTTTGCACTTTTAACAAGCCTAGTATGAGTTTCAGGGTGGTCGTTTTTCCTGCTCCATTAGGCCCTAAAAATCCATAAATTGATCCCTTAGGTACAGTTAAGTCAATGTTGTTTAACACCGGTGAACCGTCCGAAAAAGAAAAACTTAAGCCCTTTGATTGGAGGCACAATTTTTCAGTCATAATGTTTATTTGATTTCACAAAATAAGTAGTCCAATTGATATAATGCGTTTTTCTATACAAGTGAGCGACTTTGCTGCAAAAAACGGTCAAACTGACCACCTGATTCCGGACTAAAGTGACCACCCCAGATCGGAGCAAAGTGACCACCCTAATTCGGAGTAAAGTGACCCCCTAATTGTGGAAAACTTTTCGGTATTAAAAATGCCCGTTTTCTT
>JAOASF010000064.1 GCA_025210175.1 Crocinitomicaceae bacterium
CCCCCGTTTTGTTTTTCCGTTGAGCAGTTGGGGTATGTGTATGGGAAGATTGAGGAGTTTTTGACGGGGCTTTAGCCCCGATATTTATCGGGAGGTAGATTGCAGTCCCGATAATTATCGGGATGCAGATTAGCAGATTAGCAGATTGCAAATTGAGTTTTCAAATTCAAGGAGTTAAACATTCTGCGTCCTTTGCGAAACCTTGGCGCCTTTGCGTGCAAGAAAAAAGATTTCACGCAAAGAGGCAAAGAACGGTAGAGTTCGCGAAGAATTGATAGGAGGCAGATTGCAAATTGAGTTTTCTTCTTCGGGGGAGTTGAATTCTCTGAATAAAAAAACCTCAACCAATATTGGCTGAGGTTGGATTGTATGTTCCGATAAAGTATCTATTTCGGTACGTGCTTTTTGGTGAACTTTTCGGCAACTGAGTTCCAGTTATCTATTTTTTTCGCTCTTTCCTTGTTGAATCTTTCGTTGTTTTCGTTACTCGAAGTAACCTTCGCATTCATTTCGTTTACCGCATTGTTGTACTGATCAACGTCCTCTTTGGTTCTATCCTTAGGTTTCTTTTGATCCATGCTTGTTTTGATTTTATTGAAATTTTCAGTGGCCAAGATCAAATTGATGGTTTCATCTACCGCATTGGCTTCTTGAATGTACATGTTCAAAAGGTCCTTTGTGGCAACAATCATGCTGCTGTCTTTTCCATAAGGCTGAACTGCTTTGAGTTTTTCCAAACCTTCTTCGGAAGCAGCAATTAAGGCTTCACGATTTTG
Source organism: Crocinitomicaceae bacterium (assembly GCA_025210175.1). Classification (GTDB taxonomy): domain Bacteria; phylum Bacteroidota; class Bacteroidia; order Flavobacteriales_D; family Crocinitomicaceae; genus UBA2040. The sequence continues at coordinate 777 of JAOASF010000064.1, forward strand.
TTCGATGCTACTCAAATCTTGATTAGACATGGCATTCATCAGGTATGCCTCTTGTTTCATCGCCTTGAAGAAAATCAGATATACCTGATTGTAAGTGTCGTATACCTGAGAAGCAATTTCCATTTTTTTGGAAATATCGCTCTGATCTTCAATAAGGTTAACGTTGTTCTTTTTACAGAAGTTACGCAGTTCTTGATCCAATTCCTTACCAGCATCACTTACTTTTTCGCCAGCTTGCTCTCTTGCTGTAATATAGGCTTCCATCAAGTCATAGGATTGCTCGGCAATGGCTTCCATGTCTACAATTTTGCTGTAATCTTCCTTCAAAACGGCATTTAGAACTTGATAAAAGTTGTTCAAGGACTTACGGTATTCGCCATCTCCATTGAAATCTTTTGCTGTTCTTGTTTTGGCAAGTGACTTATCGGATGCAGCGATTAATTCCTTACGTGTTGCCTCCACCTTTCGGGCGCTTTTTCCATTTGCCACCTGCGAAGTATAAGCCCACATTTTGGCGTTTAGTTCATTGTACTCGGTACTGAAATAGCTTAAATATTCAGAAGGATTAGTGGTGTTTTGAGCGTTAATTTGAAACGCAAATAGAAGCGAAGCAATAATAGTTAGCTTTTTCATATAGTCATAATTTGGGGTGAAAATATACTTTTATTATGGATTGTTAATCATATCTAAGAGAATGTTGTACGTCTCATTTAATTCAGGATCAGTCTCCGAAGATCGAAGAAACTCGGCCTGGTATTTTTTTAAAATGGCATTCACCTGATAGAGGTTGTTGTCGTAACTAAGCGACTGAGCCTTGTAAGGTCCTTGGTTTTCAGAAATTTCCTTTTCAATTTGCTCGTAGAGTTTTTGCTGTTTTTGATACAAGGTCAAAACTTCTGCAAAACTTTGTCCGCCTTCGGATAGCTGCCCATCCACATCAATAAGTTGTTGAATGATTGAGTCGAGCTTGGCATGCAAAGCGTTGGACTTTTGACGATCCTTACTTTTGGTTTGTAGCTCTTCTAAACGATTGATAACTTGTGGTTTATAGTACATTTTCTTTTCGATCGGGTCGAGTTGAATGTAGTGTGGTAAATCTTTTTCAAAAGAACCTTCGCTCGTTTCAAAGGGTTGAAGTAGAATATCTGGTTGAACGCCAATACCTTGGTTGGATGTTTGATTGATTCGGTAAAGTCCAAAACTGGTTATTTTACAAAAGCCGTAATTCTCATCTGGTATGCCGAAGAATTCGCGTCCCTTCATTTTGGGGTCCAATGGAAAGACACCTTGCCCTGTTGCTTTGCCAAAACTGGGTTGACCTACAATTACAGCTCTACCGTAATCCTGCAGCGCTCCAGCGACGATTTCGGATGCGGATGCAGAATTTTCGTTCGTCATTACAATCATCGGTCCTCGATACATCAACCCACGACTCAAATCGTTGACCGTTGTTAGGATACCTTTTTCGTTTACTTGAACGAGCAAAGGGCCAAAATCGATAAATATTCCGGCCAGATCAATGGCTTCTTTCAAAGAGCCGCCACCGTTGTCCCGAAGGTCCAATATCAATCCATCCATGCCTTCTCTTTTCATTTTGAGCAAGGATTTTGCAACGTCATTGGCGCAACCCAATTGTGAAGTGTCGGTCCAACTGGTGTAAAAATCAGGAAGTGAGATGTAGCCAATTTTCTTTTCCCCTTGTAAAATGGCGCTTTTGATTACATCGCCATCCATCGAAATAGCCGTTCGTTCTAATTCTACTTCTTTTTCCTTTCCCTGATCGTTTCTGATGGTCATGGTTATAACATCTTCCTTCTGTTGGCTGAACCATTCGTTGAGGGCGTAAATGGACTTGCCTTCGGTGAGAATTTTCTCTCCATTTTTAAACGCTACTGCCAGAAGCAAATCGCCCACATGGATTTCTCCCGAAAACCAGGCAGAACTACCGGGTGTTAAACCAGAAATTTCAATTAAGTTTTCTGCATTTTTCTCCCATTGGAATCCGAATAATTTTCTTTCGGCGCTCAATTCTTGTTCGAAAGACCGATTGGTGGCTGCCGAGAAAAAATTGGAATGAGGATCGTAGGCCCTCGAAATGGCATCCAAAAAAGCCGACTCAATAAAATCATCACTCGTGGAGATGTATGAAAGTATATCCTTTTGAGATGTGTGCAAGGAGTTGAACGTTTGCCCCTTGATTTCTTTTAAACTATCCGGATTCGTTTGTGCATTAACTTGATCCACCAGTTGCCATGCAATGGAGGAAATTAAACGCTTGTGCAGGGTGCTCTTGTATTTGCTCTGCAATTCTTTGATGGTTTGTGGATGCCAGCCGTTTTCAGGATTGTGGGGAGCTTTGTTGATATCAAAGTCTTCAGCTTTCCATGTTTTTAGCTGTGCCAAAAGCTCATTCACATTGCTTCTCAATTTGCTTTTCGCTTGCTCGAAATAGATGGATCGTTTCTCCTTGATGTCATCGTCAATCGAGGAACTAAGTTCCTTTAATTCTCTCAAATCCTTTTCTGTAAAAAAGGACGAAGAAGGGTCGATCGACTCAATAAACAAAGTGTGGACATCCCCGCCAAAAGCATCATTTATTTCTCTTGGTTGAAGGTGAAAACGATCAAACAAATCGGGAATTGCAGAAGCTTTATCTATGATCGATGGATGGTCTTGTGCAAAGTAAAAGGTTGAAGCTGAAAGTAATAGAAGGAGCGTTAGCGTTCTCATTTTCAAAAGCGGTTTAATGCCAACGAAGATAGTATATTTCCAGATTTTTTGGTTGGACTATTGGAAAAAGGACTAATGGAAAAAGGACTATTGGAGACCGGACGAAAGGAGTCAAGATAACAACAACCTCTAACCTCTAAACTCTGAACTCTGAACTCTGAACTCGGAACTCTAAACTGCTACGCTTTCTTAACGAATTCCGACTTCAATCCCATCGCGCCGAATCCATCGATTTTGCAGTCTATATTGTGATCTCCGTCTACCAAGCGAATATTCTTCACCTTCGTTCCAGATTTAATCGGTTTCGGCATGCCCTTAACTGGAAGGTCCTTCATCACAATTACACTGTCTCCGTTTTGAAGAACGTTTCCGTTCATGTCTTTCACTTGACCAGCTTCTTCTACTTCCTTTGGATCCCACTCGTGTCCACACTCGGGACAAGCCATTAAAAATTCAGTAGGATATCCATAAGGCGACTGGCAGTTCGGGCATGTGATGGTTTCTGGCATCTTGATAAAATTTTAACAAATGTAAAGTCCTCATTTGAAATTTTAGACAAAAAAATACCCGCTGAACAGATTTGATGAAAATTGTTAATGCGTCATTGAGGGATTGAAGATTGCAAATTACAAATTGGCAGATTACAGTTCCGATAATTATCGGTAGGCAGATTGATAGATTGTAAAATGAGTTTCCCTCCTTGGGGAGGGACCTAGGGTGGGGTGCTATGTTGACTATAGGAAATCTCTGCGAAATTCAATAAAAAGGTGTTCACGCAAAGAGGCAAAGAACCGCAAAGTTCGCGAAGTGGTGCTGGAATATAAAATAGTAAAATCTCAGCGCCCTTTGCGCAACCTTAGCGCCTTTGCGTGCAAGAAAAAGAGTGATCCGCCAACCGAACCACCCTTTTCGAAACAAACTCTTATTTATTCGCCAAATATTCTCTGGCTGTAAGTACTGGAATTTTCGATTTCTTGAAGTCCTTTTTATTTCTGGTAATGATAACATCCACAGAATTTTCCAAAGCTGAATAATATTGTAATCCATCTTCAAAATCAGGAAACTTGTCATCGCTAATGGCTAGTTCTATGATTCGGTCATCCAAATTGAGTATCTCGACCAGAACTTTGAATTTTCGCAATATTTCCCTGGCTTCTTTTGGTGATTTTAATCGAGTAAGGATGTAATTGGTATTGGCAAAACTCAATGACGATATTTTTAACTGGACTTCCTTTCTGTCTGCCAAGGAAAATAGTTGAGCCGCTTCGGAATAAAATTCATCTCGTTTGGCTAGCAAATCGATGATAATATTGGTGTCGATTAACAGACTTTTCATTTGTATTTGTCCATTAAATAGTCTGTGTAATCGCTTTGCTTGTCTTCAAGGTCAATCACCCCAGACAGGCTTTCAACAAGCGGCGTTATGGAAATATCTTCACTTTTGGTAGTCAAACTACTCAGGTACGATTCAATAAGTTTCGATACACTGATGTTGTTCATTTGAGCGTACATTTTGGCACGTTCAATGATGTTTTGATCCAAACTTAGTGTCAATTTCTTATCCATATCAAGGCTTTACGTGTAAAATTAAATTATTTATACGTATTCTCAAAATTCCCAATGAAAACGGATTATCCTTACCTCACAACCAACCTCTCTTTATCTAATACTTCACCATTTGACAACAAAAGCAACTCGTACACTCCGGCAGCCAAGGAAAGGGGAAGCATATACATACTTTGTCCTGAAGGGAAGTAGAATTTTTGAATTTGTTTTCCATTTTGCTCCATGAAAACCAAGGTTGCGCCGCTATCAGGTAAGTCTCCCAAATAAACGGAAAGGGGTTCTCCTTCGATTGATGGGTTGGGTGCAATGGCAAGCGTTTTTGTATAAACAACTGTTGGCGGTTCTGGACCTTCGGTACTGTCAGTAGGATCTATGTATTCAGGGATTTCAATGGTAAAACGTAAGGTATCTTTCACGCCCAAACAACCATGAGCAATTAACATGACTTCTTGACTTCCGGGACTATCGTATTGATGGAAAACACTGTCTTGGTATTCGCCTCGATTTTCGATTGAACCATCACCAAAATACCAGGTAACGCTCCCATCTTGTAAACTTGTACTTTCAAAATGAACTCCCAAGCTATCGTTGTAGGTGAAACTAGCGCCTGCAATGGGGTTACCTAGATGACCTAAGCAGTTTGTTTTGAGAACATATCCCAATTGACCTGGAACGCCAGCGCTCGAGGAATCGCGATTATAAGAAGTGCCTACAAAGACATAACCGCTGTCCCAAGGGACGAAGGAGGCGTCGTAGATTTCGTAGTACGGTTGATTGTTGAAGTTAGTATCCTTGTAATATTGATAACTTCTGTTCCAGTTGGTTTTATCGTTGAACAATTTCCGATTTTCAAGTAATACAGATGTAAAAGGAATAGAGTCGGACATACCCAAACCATAAGGATAGGTATGCGCAAAAACAAAATTAGAATCTTGTACAATATAATTTTTTGGTGAACGGCCTCTAGATTCGATTCCTGATTCAGCTCCAATCCAATTGATGGTTATGGAATCTTTCCATATTACATTCAAAGATGTATCGAGTAGAGCAACTAGTGGTCTTGTAATCACCGTATTCTGCCCTGCATAAAAAGCTTGCCTACTCTCTGAATAAGTCAGTAAATAATTTTGACCATTGTTTACCAATCGAACTCCAGATGCTACTTGCGTGAAGGTATGGGGTTGAAAAATTCGATCGCGTAAGATCGTTCCATTAGTATCCAGTTCTAAGAAGTGAACTTTGGAATTGCTTCCTGTAAGATTTGGAGCAAAATAACTATCAGAATAGACCACCACTAAAGATTCATTCTTATTAATAATCGAACTTGCAATTGGACTTCGTAAATTATTGACAACTATAAACTTTCTCCAAAAAACAACGTGAGTTGAACTCATTTTATTTACAAGTATTCCTGTCTGAATTTTATTCTGATTGCTGTCATATTTTTCAAAATTCACTATGGTGTACAATTCTTCTAAGTTCGTATCTAGATATTGATTTGGCCTATTTACACATCTTATGTTACCATATGGAAGCACAGTGTCTATGTAATATTCAGTTGTACTATTTGATGTATTTAGAATAGCTAGAGCTTCTCGCGTCAAACCTGCGAAATTGGGACGAGTGTTTCCATAGACTATAATTCTACCATTCGATTCAACAATTTTACTATTGGAAAAACCTAATAAATCTGTATACGAATTCGATTGGATTTCAAGTAAAGTAGGATCGATTCCAAACTTATCTAAAGTAAAAAACATTGGGTTAACATCATTGTTAGAAACCTTCCCGAATGTTCCACTTAATATGTACCCGGAATCACTTACAAAAACTGAGTTTATTAATGAAAGTCGACCTCCTAAAGGATATACCTTCTGAAAATTCTGCCCAAATGAAAGAAAAGAAACCCCATCAAAGAGAATTAGCAGTAGCCATATGTAGAAATGTTTGTTCAAGTGAAATAGTAAAGTTCTGTTTTACTAAAATAAGGTCTATAACGGATTATTTATCAAGGTATTTCATGAATGTTTATGTGATTGGCGGATTAGAGGATTGCAAATTGCAGATTGACAGATTGCAGATTGGCTGATTGTAATGTGAGTTTCCCTCCTAGGGGAGGGACTTAGGGTGGGGTGCTATGCGGACTATAGGAAATCTCTGCGAAATCCAAGAAAAAGGTTTCCACGCAAAGAGGCGAAGAACCGCCAAGTTCGCGAAGAGTTTCGGATGAAAAGAAGGTAGACCCTCAGCGCCCTTTGCGCAACCTTAGCGCCTTTGCGTGAAAGAAATAGTCACTTCTGGGTATTGTACTTTCCTTCCTTATGAACTACCTTCTGAAAAAACTACTACCATAACTGAAAATGAAATTTCCTACAAAGTGATTGGTGCCGCAATCGAATTACATAAGAATTTGGAACCTGGTTTATTAGAGAGTGTTTACGAAGCAGCTTTGTGTTATGATCTATCGAAGTTGGGCTTGGACGTGAAAACACAAGTACCTTTTCCTCTGGTCTATAAGGAGGTCAAACAGGATGTTGGGTTTAGAATAGATATGCTAATTAATAACAAGGTAATTATTGAGATTAAATCCTTAGAGCAACTAGCTCCAGTTCATTTCGCTCAGACTTTGACGTATTTAAAATTAACAGAGAAGAAGTTAGGCTTGCTAATTAATTTCAATTCGGTAGTGATGAAAGATGGAATTCATCGGATAGTGAATCGTTTATAAAGTTTTCACGCAAAGAGGCAAAGAACCGCCAAGTTCGCGAAGAGGGATATGATTACAAATTGGCAGATTGGCAGATTTCAGTCCCGATAATTATCGGGAGGCAGATTGCAAATTTCAAATTGGAAAAACTCAGCGCCCTTTGCGGAACCTTCGCGCCTTTGCGTGAAAAAACCGTGAACAAAAAAAGAGTGATCCGCAAACCGAACCACCCTTTCGAAACAAATATTTTGACGTTCTATTTATTCAACAAATTCATTACCTCGTCCAATTTCGGGCTGAGGATGATTTCCGTGCGACGGTTTTTGGCTCTTCCTTCTGGGGTGCTGTTGTCGGCTTTTGGGAAAAACTCACCGCGACCAGCTGGCGTAACTTGTTTTGGGTTGACGCTGTAGGTATCGGTCAACAAACGAACCACGGATGCAGCGCGTGCTACACTCAAGTCCCAGTTGTCTTTGTACAAGGCTGTTTTGATCGGTAAACTGTCCGTGTGACCTTCCACCAAAACGTCGATGTCTGGGTTTTTGGTCAATACGCCTGCCAATGCTTTTAAGGCCTCTTGTCCCTTTTGTTCCATATCGGCTGAACCGGATTTGAACAACAATTTGTCGGACATTGAAACGTATACTTTTCCGTTTTTGATCTCTACTGAAAGTTCGTCGCTATTGAAGCCTAACAAGGCATTTCGAAGAATATTGTTCAAGCGATTCGTAATTGAATCCTGACGTGCCAAAATAGCTTTCATGTCGTTCAAAGCCTTTTCGCGGTCCTTCAATTCATCCTCTTTTTGCTTCAAGCTCTTCATCAATTTCGCTTGCTCACCAGAAGATTGATCGATGAATTGATCGTATTCGTTCATGATCTTTTTCTTGCTTGCCGTTTCCGCTGCTAACTCTTCCTGCAACTCGTTGATGTCTTGGTTCAACTCTGCATTGATGGATTTTTGCTCGTCTAAGGCGTTGCACAAAGAATCGCGTTGCACCACCGTTGCTTTTAATCTTTTCGATCCGAGAAGTTCTTTTTCAGGTTTGTTACCGCATTGGTAAACAGGAGCACAAGCTGTAATTACGGCTCCAAATGCTAGGATTAGAAATGAGAAGAAATGTTTCATGACCAATTATTTTCTACAAAATTAAAGGTCAGAGAAGGGGAGTGGAGAAGAATTTTTGGAAAGTATAAACGGGTAAGTGTTGACTTCTCCCTTACTTATTAAGCTGATTTAAAGCTGCTTCGATTAGGATTTTCCTATGAGAAAAGAGATTCTCTCATTTGAGCATTTGATAGTGGGTGATCTCGCAATAATAATCGACAGTAAAATAGAAGGGGAGCACATCTAGTTGTGCTCCCCTAATTTCATAAAACCAAAATATTTACTGTTTAACGAGTTTTAGTTGTTTTATTCCACAGTCAGATAGAATGCGAACAATATAGATTCCTTTGTTCAAGTCACCAATGAAAATAGGACTTGATGTCGTTTGGGTTGAACTTTTAATAATTTTTCCACTTTGATCGATTATTTCCCAATTAGACACTGGGTGTTCGGATTCGATTGAAAACTCTTCAGTCGCTGGGTTCGGATAAATGTTTAGTAAGTTATCCTCCTGTAATTCCTGAATTGCATTCGTTGAGGTATTTTGGTCTTCGAACGAAACATCTTCGTTGCTCAAGTCCAGATAGCCATGTTGGTTTGCCGCAAGGGCTGCGCTTCCAATTATCAGGGTGTAATCTTCTACCTCTCCAGATGAAAAGGTTTCACAAGAGGTGCTAGCGCTGTTATATTTCATTTGGACTCTTAATCGAGTAGAGCCTGGTGTGGCAGAACTAGGAATGACCAATTGTCCATTGACCGTTGAAGTTGAAGTTGATCCAGCATCAAAAGCCAATTCACCACTGTCATCGAAATCTCCATCTTGGTTGAAGTCTACCCAAATTCTCCAATATTCTGGATAGGTTGTTTGGGTTCCAAAAATGTTGGTTGAAAAACCAGGAGTAAGCGAAACAGTTAAATTAGAACCAGCTGTTCCTTGAATATTATCACTAATAAAATTACCGTAGCCTCCATTGTTTCCACTCGTTTTACTGAATGTGCCGATATTCACCTTTTGGATCCATTCACTTGTGGAATTGTTGCCTTTAGAATTACAGTAACTTGTAGGAGGTGGAGATGTAGATGCTGTAATGAATGTTTTGACGATTGAATTTTCACTTTCTGAATTTCCAGAACAAACAGTTCTAGTTGTCCATTCATAGTTTGATGAAGCACTTAAACCGGTCAGGGTTACCTGTGTAGAGGTCACTTGCAAGCTATCCCAGGCAAAGCCCACTTTGCGGTAGCGTACCCAATAGCTCGCGCCTCCTGTCGAAGCGGACCAGTTCACTTTGGCGCTAGTAGAGGTAATATCAGTTGTTTGTAAACCGCTAGGAGCTACGCAGGCAGGGGCACTTGTTCCCGAAATTGCGATTGTATAATCCTCGACTTCTCCTCGAGCGAATGTTTCACAAGATGTGGAAAGTCCGTTGTATTTCATTTGTATGCGTAAACGTGTGTTTCCAACCAAGGCGCTGCTTGGTATAGAGATGTTGCCCGAAATGCTGCTAGTGGTTGTGTTTCCGTGATCATAAGCCAATTCTCCAGCGTCGGTGAAATCTCCATCTTGGTTGTAATCAATCCAAATTCTCCAGTATTGAGCGTAGCTGAACAAGTAGAACCCTGGTGCTAATGTGAAGTTCACGCTACTTCCTTGCTGTGCGTTGACTTGTATCGAAGTAAAGTCACCATACCCAGCGTTTCCACCTGAATTGTTTGTAATCGTTCCAATGGTTACACTTTGAATCCATTCCGTGCCAGCGTTGTTTCCTCTTGAATCACAATATGTAGGATTCGGGTTGGCCATCAAGGTTGAAAAGTTCGCAATGGAGCTATAGGCACTTGAATTTCCTTGGCCACAATTCGTTCTTACTGACCATTCGTAATTGGTATTTGCCTGCAAGCCTGTTAAAGCTTGAACGTTTGAATTTGCGTTCAAGGAGTCCCATGTTTGACCATTAATTCGGTATCGTACTGTGTATGTGGATGCTCCTGATACTGCTTGCCAAGATAAACTTGCTTCTGAGGTAGTTACATTTGAACTTTGCAGGTTGATTGGCGCATCACAATTGGCTGGAGTATTTTGTAAGGTGGTAAAGCTCTGTATGTTTGAATTGGCACTGGAACTACCGCTTCCACAGACTGAGCGAACAGACCAATTGTACGTTGTATTCGAAGTTAAATTGTTTAATTGCGCAGAATTTTGAGTTACGGCTACCGAATCCCAAGGCCCTCCGGACGCTTGGTAACGAACAACGTAACTATTCGCTCCTGCTTCCCCTTGCCAGTTTAAAAAAGCGCTTGAGTTAGTAATCGAGTTGCTTGTAAGAGACTGTGGCACGTCACAAGAAGCTGACGGGGCGCCAATTATTTTTATAGTATAGTCTTCGAATTCGCCTTGTGAGGAGGTTCCACACGATGCAATGTGAGTGGCATAGTTATCCGCAATTCTCATGCGTGTAGGACCAACCAAGGCATTGGCTGGAATGGTGAAGGTTCCAGTAGCAACTCCCGTAATATTCGCTGGGGAAGAATAAACCATTTCTCCACTGTCTTCGAAATCACCGTCACGATTATAGTCAATCCAAATACGCCAATACATAGAAGAGGAAAAGTAACTGTTTCCTGGTGTTAAACTGAAATTCACGGTTTCCCCGATTTGAGCATCGGTTTTCAAATGAATAAAATTTCCATAGCCATTATTGTTCCCACTCGTATTGTTAATGCCACCTACAACTACTTTGTTAATGAAGTAGGAGCTTGAGCTGGCCGGAGGGATACAGTAAGCTGTGCCGTTCGGGTTTTTTGTTACAAATTCGGCAATGGGTGAATATCCTGAAGTTTGATTGCCACAATTTGCTCGTACATGAAATTGATAATGTGTATTCGAGGATAAGTTATTTAAGATGTAAGGGTTGTCGTTTGTATTAACATCGTTCCATACGCCAGACTCGCCTATTCTATATTGAATGTCATAATCGGTCGCGGATGAAATCATTGAAAAGTTTAATTGAGCAGAATTGTCCAAAACAACTGTAGCATAAGCTACTTCTGGATCCGGGCAAGTTGCCACCGTTCCACTAAATGCTGCACCAACATTTACGGCATACCAAGCATTGGTAACTTCCTTAACTTCTATAGAGTTCTGTCCAAATAATTCAATCGCAGAAGCTATTGATCCTGCTCTAGCATCGGCATAGGTGGAGTTCGGAGTCAATTTTGTTGTATTGTTTCTATAGGCAATTGCGATAGCTTTATTCATGCCGATGGCATTGACGATGTACGTGTTTCCTACATCATTCGTGCCTGAGCCACCTTCGCAAAGTAAATAGTACCAAAAGTTTTGTACACCGCTATTGTAATGAACTCCGCCATAATCGTCCGCAATATTGGGAAAAGCAGAGTTGGAATGCCAGTATGTTCCATTGTAGGTGTCTGGTTGGTTGTGCGAATTAGGGTTTGACAAAGAGCGGATACCAGATGTGTTTCCAAGTGTGACATCCTCTGCAATCAAATAGTCTGCAGAATTACCTTCGGTAAAAAATTCAATTGCTGTACCAAAAATGTCAGAAAAAGACTCATTCAATGCTCCCGATTCATTCTGATAAATCAATCCTGAACTGTATTCAGTGACTCCGTGTGTTATTTCGTGACCACAAATATCAACTGCTACTAAGGGAGAGTAACTTATTCCATCGCCATCACCGTACAGCATTCTTTGTCCATCCCAATATGCATTGTTCAAGTTGATGTCGTAGTGAACGAAAGAATTAATGGCTCCTCCCAAGTTATCGAAGGAATTGCGATCAAAATATTGCTTGTAAAAATCCCAAGTTTGTTGGCGCACAAAAGCAATAAGGTTTATCGGTATACCTGCTTTTTTCAATTCAAGGAAATGCCTGAATTCTTCTATTGTTACCGTTGTATGCTCGCCATTGTCTTTTTCAAATTCAAAACCTGGTTTAGAGCCAATTATCAAAAGATAATAGTCAGAAACGTCTATTCGTGATTTGCAATTTTCGAGGGAGTCTTTGTCACAGTCTGCTCCGAAGTCTGGTTCTTCAGATGTAAGTACTCTAAAACCACTTTTTCCTAAAAAATATCTTAACGCACCTCTTAAATCATGGAATTCAGAGATTATTGAACTAATAAATATCGTTGGTTGTAGATTCATTCTTAATGGTAGCTAGTGGTTTGGCTATACGCAGTGTCCCGAAG
>JAOASF010000002.1 GCA_025210175.1 Crocinitomicaceae bacterium
CTGTTTTTGCCCTTGAATTCTTGAAAGCTCACTCTCATCTATTGAATTTGCAACAAGAAATATTTGACGAACACAACGTTCATATTCACGTTCCGGAAGGGGCGACACCAAAGGATGGCCCAAGTGCTGGTATTACCATGCTCACTTCTTTGGCGAGTTTGTTTACTCAACGCAAAGTCAAGAAAAATTTGGCTATGACGGGGGAGATTACCCTAAGAGGGGAAGTTTTGCCAGTGGGAGGAATCAAAGAGAAAATTCTCGCTGCCAAAAGAGCAGGTATCAAGGAGATCATTCTTTGCGAGAAAAACGAGAAAGACGTTGCCGAAATCAAAGAAAGTTACGTGAAAGGATTGACCTTCCATTATGTAAAACGCATGGAAGAAGTCTTGAATTTGGCTTTAACCAAGGAAAAAGTTGAAAATCCTGTTAAAATTGAGCTTCCAGCCAAAAAAGATTAGGAGTAAACTGCAACTTTTCCTGTAAATTTCGTTGAAAGAATAAATGCATTCTTCATACACTATCAGATAGGTCGATATGGTTAAATACTACCTCGTTGCGCTTTTTTCTTTCGGGACTTTGTTTCTTTTTTCTCAAGAAGAGGAGAAAGAGGTGGATCCAGTATGCGCTAAGCCAAATAAAAAGGCGACAAAATACATCGAACAGGCAAAGAAAGCCGATGTGCCGATTGTGTGTGTGGAGAATTTCAACAAGGCAATTGCAGCCGATAAAGAGAATGCCACTCCCTATTATGAATATGGAATGTATGCGTACACACAGGGTACTGAATACTACCAAATGGGACGAGGAGCAGATGGAGCAAAAAGTTACCTTACTTCCGAAAGTTATTTAAAGAAGGCTCTGGATATCTGTCCGGAATTCCATGCAGGTATTTTCTATTACCTGGGAATCATTAAGTATGCCCAGAAGGATCAAGAAAGTGCCAAAAGTTATTTTGAACAATTTGCTGCCTATAAGGATCCAGATTACGATCGCTATCCCAACAATTATCCAAAGATGTTGAAGGACGTTAAGGAGCTCTTGAAAAAATGGCGTGAAGAGGAAGAATTTCAATTGGAAGAAGTGCCGTATGAACCTTTTCTTGTGCCTGTTGTAAACTCTGGGAATGATGAATACTTCCCGATGATTTCGCCGGATAACGAATTGATGTTCTTTACGAGAAAATTGGACCGCAAAAATCTGGGGGATGGAATTATTTCGAACATAGTAGAGGAGTTCACCATCTCTCAGCGATCGGATGTTGATTCACCTTGGGACAAAGGAATACCTTTTTCAAAACCTTTCAACGACGGAACTTTTCAAAGTTATGGAGCAGCTACGATGTCTGTTGATAACAAGGAAATGATCATTTGTGCTTGCCAGCAAACTAGAGTTTCAGGTCAAGATTACCTCAATTGTGATTTGTACGAAACACATTATACCCGATCAGGAAAAGGCGGGAATGACTTTAGTTGGACTCCGCTAAAAAGTCTGGGACCCTACATCAATACTCCAGATGGGTGGGAGGGACAACCTAGTTTGAGTGCCGATGGAAATACGCTGTATTTTACAGCCATGCGCAGAACAACGCGCGACAACGATATCTTCATTTCCAAAAGGCAGCCTGATGGCTCCTGGGGCATTGCTGTTCCGTTCAACGAAGTGAACACGGCAGGAAAAGACAAGAGTCCCTTCATTCACCAGGATAACGAAACCTTTTATTTTGTATCATCGAGTAGCGATGAGCGAAGAGGAGCGGGTGGCTTGGATATTTTTTACATCCGCAAGCAAGACGATGGAAGTTGGACGAAACCAAAAAACATTGGTGTTCCGATCAATTCACCCGATGACGAGTTGGGCTTGTTTGTTTCAGCAGAAGGTTCTATAGCGTATTTTTCCTCTCGCTATCAAGGCGATTGGGGGATTTATGGCTTTGACTTGTATTTAGAGGCCCGTCCTGAGTCTGTAGTTGTTGTAAAAGGAAAACTAGTCGACGACGAAGGGGAACCCATCAAAGACGCTGCTGTGGAGGTTGCTTACGAGGATGGGGAAACACAAACATTTAAAGTAAACGGTGATGATGGTCGCTATGCAGCGGTAGTAAAAACGGGAAAAGATAGCGATGTAGCATTGACTGTGAAGAAGGAAAACACGGCCTATACCTCTACTTATATCCCCAAGGAAAAAATTGCTGAAGTAACCCAAAAGAAGACTGTAAAAATTACGACCAAAGATTTGGTTACCAAACCACTCAAGTTGGGAGAGGAGTATGAAATTGCAGATATAACTTATCGTACAAACTCCGCGGAGTTGTCTGCTAAATCGAAATTAATTTTGTCACAATTTGCCTCTTATTTAAAGTCGAACCCTACTCTCGCTGTTGAAATTGGCGGACACACAGATGATGTGGGAGATGATGCTGAAAATTTGAAGTTATCAGAAGAAAGAGCCCAAGGAGTGAAAGATTTCTTGGTGACTTGTGGAGTAGATAAAAAGCGTCTCTCAGCAAAGGGATATGGTGAAACTCAGCCGAAAATGGAGAACAATTCAGACGAAAATAGGGCGCAAAACAGAAGAACCGTTTTCCGCATCAATAAGCTTTAAAAGCTCACCTTCGTTACGTTGAGGTCCACTTTTTCGTTTATTCCAGGTAAAACTCCCGTTTCGCTGTACTGCCAATGTAGAACGTTGTCATTTTCTAAAGCTTTTGGACGTTGACTGTATGCGGCTATCCAGAAGTAATAACCTGGAAATTGATCCTTGAATTTTGTTTCGTAATAGTTCAGTGAAGTGTAAATGATGGGCCTGTAACCGGTTTGTTCTTCCACCACTGTCATCCAAATTTTCATTTTTGCGATCAAATCAGAATCGCTAAACCCTTCCGTTTCCACATCCAAAACAGGCGGTAAGTCAATTTCTCGAGGCTTCCAATGAGCGAGAAAATGAGCTGCTTGTTCTCTCGGACGAGCTTTTCCATCAAAAAAATGATACCCACCATTCATAATTCCCAGTCCATTCAAGGTTTTTCGGTTGTGTTCCCATTTCGTATCGACGTGGGTGAGACTTTCAGTTGCCTTGCAGTATACAAAGCGGATAATGGTGTCGTAGCCCAGTTTGTTGAAAAGCAACTCCCAGTCCACACTGCCCTGATGATGAGAAACGTCGATTCCCATTGAGTTGAAACCCTCAGGGATATGCACTAGGATTTCCTCCTTCTTTTGACGGTAGTTTTTCTTCTGATTTTTGAAAATAAAGTAATAGCTTCCTGTTGCAATAGCAGCCATAATGAGGGTAAAAAGAAGACCGTAGCCCCAATTGCGAGAGCTTTTTCTTTTTGGTTTTCGACGGGTTGTTCTTCTTTTCTTAGCCATAGTGCATAAAAAAGGCTTTCCCAAATGAGAAAGCCTTTGATCGAATTGAATCGAATATTATTTGTGTGCGAAGTTTTTCTTTTCGCGGATACGTGCAGATTTTCCAGTTCTTTCGCGGAAGTAGAAAATACGAGCTCTACGAACAGCACCTCTTTTCGTAACAACGATGCTCTCGATGAATGGAGATGCGATTGGGAAGATACGCTCTACGCCAACGTTACCTGACATTTTACGAACTGTAAAAGTTTCTGTAGCTCCAGAACCTCTTCTTTGAAGAACAACACCAGCGAATTGCTGAATACGCTCCTTGTTTCCTTCTTTAATTTTATATGAAACAGTAATAGAGTCTCCTGCGCCGAACTTTGGAAAGTCCTTAATCTCTGTCAACTCGTTTTGAATTTCTCTAATAATATCCATGACTTCTGCTGTTATAATCGTGTTGTTCCCTTGAAATCGGGGTGCAATATTACAAAGAATTTCTGAATTAACGCATTAGTATAGAACTTTTTTTTCAATTTCTGCGAATCCAGGGAATTCCCCATTTGTGCATGTGCAAATTTCTTAGCTTTACCCCATAAATACAAGGGAATGCGCAGATATTTTTTCGGGTTTATGATGTTGTTTTTGATTAGTTGCTCTAACAACAACGAAGTAGCACGCGATTTGAACAATTCAGCAGTTGCTTATTTGGATAAGGAGAATTACGAAGAAGCCGCCATTGAGTTGAAAAAAGCGTGGATCTTGAATGACGTAGATGCCAATTTGAAGGCAGATATTTCACGTAACCTTGCCTTGTGTTTTAATCAGCAGAACGAAAGAGATAGTGCTTTGTATTACGCCCGCAAGGCGATAGAGGTATCGGAAAAGGATAGTTACACTTACTGGGTTTCGCGAGCAGAATTTGCCTTGATGAAGCAAAACATCAATGAGGCACGAGCGTGGTTCGAAAAAGCCAAGGAGTTGAATTCAGAAGAAATGTCCGTATATAATAATCTAGGGATGATTTATTCTGGAAAATTCGGACACAAATACGAAAACCTCGATTTGGCTATTTCCAATAACAAAAAAGCATACGAATTGGCCAAAAGAGAGCCTTTGGGTGAAGCATTGGCATTTTCGTACATGAACGCAGAACGATACACAGAGGCTATTCCTGTATGGAAAGAGTTACAGACCATGGCTCCTGCTAATATGGAATATGTTTTCCATGAAGGGGTATGCCTTTATTTTTCCGGAAAAGAAGAAGAGGGCGAAAAGTTGATGGAAAAGGCGGCTGATAGAGACGATCGCTGTCGAGAAATGTTAGAAGAAATGTATTAAATACAGACTTTTTGTAGAAATGGAAAGGTTAGTGATTGGAAGAAAAGACCACGTCAATCTTCCACTGTTTGGTTTGAAAAAGGTGCCTGGTAAAGTGGATACAGGAGCCTATACCTCCAGCATACATTGCGATCATGTAGACAAAGTAATGGACGGAGGAAAAGAGGTGTTAAAAGTGGAATTCTTTGCTTGGGACAATCGTCCAGCACCCATTGTCATTTTTGAGGATTTTCAAGAGAAGAAAGTCAAAAGTTCCTCTGGCCATGAAGAATCGCGTTACATCGTAAAAGGAAATATAGAACTGTTCGGTAAGGTGATTAAAACCCCATTTTCTTTAACAGAAAGACAGGAAATGCGCTACCCTATATTGTTGGGTCGAAAATTACTCAACAAGCGATTCATTGTGGATCCATCCAAAACAAATTTGTCGGCCTTAGGTCGTAAAACATCCGTTTATATCAGATAAAATGCCATTAAAGATTGCCATACTTTCAACAGACACTAGTATTTACACGACCAAAAGATTGGAAGAAGTTGCCTTAAAAAAAGGCCATTCTGTTTCGGTAATAAATCACTTAAAATGCAACATTGAAGTAGACAACGAAGGCCCAAAATTATATTATAATGGCCAGTACCTGGATGGTTTTCAAGCTGTAATTCCGAGAATTGGAGCTTCGGTTACTTTCTATGGAACAGCGGTTGTTCGTCAATTCGAAATGATGAAGGTCTTTAGTATAGCCGACTCAAGAGCCATTGTTCATGCTCGAGACAAGCTGCGTTGTTGTCAATTGCTTTCCAAGTTTGAAATTGGCCAACCCAAAACGGTTTTTACCAATTACTCCAAAAATGTGGAACATGTGGTTCAATCGGCAGGAGGAACACCGGTTGTATTGAAGCTACTTCAAGAATCCAAACGAATTGGAGTGGTGCTTGCGGAAGATAAAGCTGCGGCTGAGAGTGTTTTGGAGGCTTTCAATGGAGTGAAGGCTCGGGTGATTGTGCAAGAGTATATTCCTGAGGCAAAAGGAACCGATGTGCGCGTGTTGGTTGTAGGAGGTGAGGTGGTAGCAGCCATGAAACGATTCACGAAGAATAGAGATTTTCAGTCCAACACGGCTAAGAGAAAAAAGTCTCAGCCCGTTAATTTATCGGAAGCTGAAAAGGATGTTGCCATACGTGCTGCCAAAGCGTTGAAATTGGGAGTGGCTGGCGTACATCTGATTCAAAGCAAACGCGGACCGCTTGTTTTGGAAGTGAATAGTTCTCCAAGTTTGAAAGAATTGGAATCGGTGACAAAACTTGATATTGCCAGTAAAATCATCGAATACATTGAAAAAGAAGTTCAGGAATGAAGAAATTGACCATTCTAGGAGAGGATATTTTACCTGGTAAAACTGTTCAGCTAAACCTCAATGTAGCTAAACTTCATACGCATACCCAGGTACAAATCCCGGTGTTTGTTAGTCGTTCCAAAAAAGATGGCCCTGTTCTTTTGCTGATGGCAGGCCTGCATGGCGACGAAATTAATGGAGTAGAAATTGTGCGAAGAGTGGTTCGAAATGGCTGGAATAAACCTAGTGCAGGAACAATCATTTGCTTACCCGTATTCAATATTTTCGGTTTTTTGAACAGGTCGAGAGCCCTACCTGATGGACGCGATTTGAATCGTTCCTTTCCAGGTTCGAAAAATGGTAGTTTGGCTAGTCAATTCGCCTATCAATTTATGAAAGAGCTTGCGCCACATGTAGACTATGTAATAGATTTTCATACCGGTGCGGCACAAAGAAACAATGCTCCACAGATTCGATGCGTGTTCAAGGATAAGGAGTCACTTGAATTGGCCAAGGTATTTGCTCCACCTTTTATTGTTCATTCAGGTTTTATTCCTAAATCCATCCGAGAATCGGTTATTAAAGCGGGCAAGAAAATGCTCCTTTTTGAAGGGGGAATGGCTAATTCTATACAAGAAAACATCGTTCTAGAAGGAGTGGCTGGTGTGAAGAGGATTTTAACTCATTTGCAAATGCGCCAATTCAAAGAAAATATAGAGGCTGAACAAAAAACGGTCTTTTTGAAGGATGACAAATGGTTGAGAGCTCCAATTTCTGGAATGTTCCAAGCCATGGTTGAAAACGGCCAAAAAGTGGAAAAAGACGATGTGCTGGGTATGGTTACGGATCCATTCGGAAAGTCCGTGAAAAAGATTAAGGCAACCGAAAGTTCTTATGTTTTTTGTATCAACGAGTCGCCTGTGGTTCATAAGGGGGATGCGGTTTTTCATCTGGGGTTTGAGAAAGAAATAGCCTGAATTATACCAAAATTCTTGATTGGTCGCATTCGTACCTAAGCGGTTCTTTCGGTTATGTTTGGACCATTGAGTCTATCCTGTTTCGTTGAGAAGTTTTGGTTTTTCATTTGGTGTTTGAGGACTATTTAGCCTTGAACAGTACCAAAATTTTGATTGGTCGTTTTATTACCTAAACGACATTGTTAATTTCATTTCTTACCGCAAGTCACACTTGCCGATAATCAAATTATAGGATTCTTTTGAAGATCGAAATTTGAACCACCCTTTACTTTTCAAGTTAGTTGGTCGCTTTTGTACCTCTAGTTGGGTAAGTAATTTTTTTGTAACTTAAGTACAAACTACTACAGATGAAAATCCATGAATTCATTGAGTGTTTCCCGACTGAGGAAGCGTGTAAAACACATTTCAGAAAAATAAGAGAAGAAATCGGGATCGAATGTAAAAAATGCGGCCATTGTCAGCATTATTGGTTGTCTAAGAAATGGCAGTGGGAATGCAAGTCATGTCATTTTCGAACAACTTTGAAATCTGGAACAGCACTTCAACATGCACATTTAAGCTTCCGAAAGTGGTATTTGTGTATCACCTTAATGGTGGGAACCAAAAAAAGCATTTCAGCCAAAGAAATGCAACGGCAATTATCACATTCGCGTTATCGAACCATTTGGTTCATGATGCAAAAAATCAGAATGGCCATGGGCAAAGATGAAATGGAGAGATTTTGCGGAAGTTTTATCAAAAATCACGAATTCCCTTTACCGCAAATGGATTACAATGGATTTCAAACGGAGGAAATCAGAATAAAGTTACTTCTTACTAAGAAAAGCCATGTTTCAGCAGACTTGCCTGGAATTTACAGAATTAAAGAGGACATTTATTTCACTGATTCTAAAACAGTATTGAATTTCCTTCAGAAGAATTCAACTTTCATGAAAAGATATCAAGGCCATACAACATTGAACGCTGTTAATTCGAAATGGGCTAAAATTTTGAGTTCCAATTTCACCAAAAGCCTAATTGGAATACATCATCGCGTTTCTTTATTCTATCTTCAAAATTACTTGGATCAATTTTCGTATCGTTTCAATCGACGCAAGTTAACGGAGGAGGTCTTTAGTGCCACTATTAAGACAAAAGCTAAAAGGCCACACAGGAAA
>JAOASF010000065.1 GCA_025210175.1 Crocinitomicaceae bacterium
AAAGATTGAATCGATAGCGATAGTTCCAAATGGTGCACTCGCGCTTTTGATTTCTTCTGCAGGAACGTAACCGCGACCTTTAATGATCGTCAATTCCATTTCAATTTTCACAGAAGACTCCATGTTGCAGATAACTAGATCTGGGTTCAACACTTGGAAAGCTGATGTAAACTTACCGATATCACCCGCAGTCATTTGCTCTTGTCCACTCAAAGAAATAACAACTGTTTCATTGTCTGTTCCTTCGATTTGTTGCTTGAAACGAACTTGTTTCAAATTCAAAACGATTTCAGTTACGTCTTCAACAACTCCTTTCAAAGTTGCAAATTCGTGATCCGCACCTTCGATACGGATAGAAGAAATCGCAAAACCTTCCAATGAAGAAAGCAAGATTCTTCTCAAAGCATTACCTACAGTGATCCCGTATCCAGGTTCTAGAGGGCGGAATTCAAATTGTCCGTGATGCTCATCGGACTGAATCATGATAACCTTGTCAGGTTTTTGGAAATCTAAAATTGCCATTGTATTTGTTCTTCTTTTTACTTGTTTTCCGATTGCGCGATTTGAAAGATTGAAGAAAGTCTAACGAATCCTTTGGTCGGAAACCAAATGTTAATTATTATTTCGAGTAAAGCTCGACGATTAATTGTTCTTTGATGTTTTCTGGGATCATCTCACGAGAAGGCAAAGCCAAAACTTTACCAGTCATTGAAGCTGAATTCCAGTCCAACCAATCGAACTTCTTACTATTTGCAGTCAAAGAAGAAGAAATAGCTTCTAAAGACTTAGACTTTTCACGAACTCCGATAACGTCACCAACACGCAATGTGTAAGAAGGAATGTTAACTACCTCACCATTTACAGTAATGTGTTTGTGAGATACCAACTGACGTGCTCCGTTACGTGAAGGAGCAATTCCTAAACGGTAAACTGTGTTATCCAAACGCGATTCACAAAGGATCAACAAGTTCTCACCTGTAATTCCTTTCATACGTGATGCGTGATCGAACAAGTTCTCGAACTGACGCTCAAGAATACCGTATGTGTATTTTGCTTTTTGCTTTTCAGCCAACTGAATAGCGTACTCAGACTGTTTTCCACCACGTCTCTTGTTAGGACCATGTTGTCCTGGCCCGTAGCTTCTTCTGTCTAACGCTTTGTCGGGTCCGAAGATAGGATCACGGAAACGACGAGCGATTTTTGATTTTGGACCAATATATCTTGCCATCTTTATTTATTATTTGGAGGTGATGTGAATTAAGGCTTTCCTTCGACACCAGGATTCCTCCGGTTAAAAATTTACTATACTCGACGTCTTTTTGGAGGACGACATCCGTTGTGTGGAAGTGGAGTAACATCGATGATTTCAGTTACTTCGATTCCAGAGTTGTGAAGGGAACGGATTGCAGACTCACGTCCAGCACCTGGTCCTTTGACATAAACTTTCACACGACGTAATCCGAAGTCATGAGCCTCTTTCGCAGCATCCTCAGCAGCAACTTGTGCAGCGTACGGAGTGTTCTTTTTAGAACCACGGAAGCCCTTTTTCCCAGCGCTTGACCAAGAAATCACTTGACCAGCGTTGTTCGTCAAAGAAATAATCACGTTGTTGAAGGTAGCTTGGATATGCGCTTCACCCATCGCGTCTACTTTGACATTCTTCTTCTTTTTTTGATTCGTTTTTGCCATTATAAACTATTTATTATTTAGTTGCCTTTTTCTTGTTAGCAACAGTTTTTCTTCTACCTTTTCTAGTACGAGAGTTGTTTTTCGTTCTCTGACCTCTCAACGGAAGACCTGCTCTGTGACGGATTCCTCGGTTACAACCGATATCCATCAAACGCTTGATGTTCAACTGAACCTCAGAACGCAATGCACCTTCTGTTTTGAATTCATTAATTGAATTACGGATAGCTGACAATTGATCATCGTTCCAATCTTGAACTTTGATGTTTTCATCGATACCGTTCTCAGAAAGAATTTTCTGTGCGCGGCTACGGCCAACTCCGTAGATGTAAGTCAATCCGATTACACCTCTCTTGTTTTTCGGTAAATCAATCCCTGCAATACGTGCCATATTCTATAATATTACCCTTGTCTTTGTTTTAATTTCGGGTTCTTTTTGTTGATAACATAAACCCTTCCTTTTCTCTTAACGATCTTGCAGTCTGCAGAACGTTTTTTTACTGAAGCTCTTACTTTCATCTTTTTTCTTTTAAAAAAGGCTCTTAACCTTATTTGTATCTGAATGAAATTCTTCCTTTCGTTAAATCGTAAGGCGACATTTCTACTTTCACTCTATCACCTGGTAAAATTTTGATGTAAAACATTCTCATTTTACCCGAGATGTGAGCTGTAATTACGTGACCATTTTCCAACTCCACTCTAAACATTGCGTTTGATAGAGCTTCGATGATTACGCCATCTTGTTCGATTGATGCTTGCTTTGCCATGTCTTAAAATCCTGAAAGTTCTCCTTGTGTTCTTCTTCCTCGAATTCGCGTACCTTCCATCAAACCGTCCATGTGGCGGTTCAACAAGTATGATTCGATTTGTTGTAGTGTATCCAAAACAACACCGACCATAATCAATAGAGAAGTACCTCCGAAAAACATTGCAAACGCATCATTCACACCCGCCAATTTTGCGATAGCTGGTATAATCGCAACCAACGCCAAGAACAATGATCCTGGGAAAGTAATGCGAGAAACCAATGAATCGATGTACTCAGCTGTTTCCTCTCCTGGACGAACTCCTGGGATGAAACCTCCGCTTTTCTTCAAATCATCTGCAATCTTGCGTGGGTTAATCATGATGGCTGTATAGAAATAGGTGAAAACAACGATCAATACCGCTAACAACACATTGTACGTGATACCGTAAACATCTCCAAGTGTACGCTGGATGAAACCTCCTCCATCTTGACTTCCCGAGTAAATCATTACTGGGATCGTCATGATAGCTTGAGCGAAGATGATTGGCATTACACCCGAAGCATTTACCTTAATTGGCAAATAGTTACGAGCACCTTGATCATCTGCTGCACGAGATCCAACGACTCTTTTTGCAGTATTTAACGGAACCTTGCGTACTCCTTGTACGATCAATACAGTTGAAAGAACCACTACCATGAAGGCAACGATTTCCAAAACAATTTTGATCAAGTTACCAGCGCCCATTGCGAAACCAAATTCCGCAGTAAAGGCAGATGGAAGACGAGACAAAATTCCAACTGTGATCAACAAAGAGATACCGTTTCCGATTCCCTTGTCCGTGATGCGCTCACCGAGCCACACTGCGAACATGGAACCAGCAACTAGTACTACAATGGTTTGAATCCACCAGAAAGTAGTTGCGTCTGCAGGCATGGCTCCCTTCGACTCTACATATAGAGCCAGGTAACCAGGTGCTTGAAGAGCACAAATAACGATGGTTAGAATTCTAGTGTAGTTATTGATTCGTTTTCTACCAGACTCACCCTCATTTTGCATTTTTTGAACAGCAGGTACTGCCATTCCTAATAATTGCATAATGATGGATGCACTAATGTAAGGCATGATTCCTAGTGCCATAATAGAGGCATTTGTGAACCCTCCTCCAGAGAACAAAGACAACAAGGTTTCCAACGTGTTTTGGTCACCGGCTGCCTGTGCTCTTTCGAGGGCAGAATAATCTACCCCCGGAAGAATCACAAATGAACCAATTCTATAAACTAGGATAAGGCCTAGGGTAAAGAGGATTCTTTCCCTAAGTTCCTTAACCTTCCAAATGTTCTTTATATTCTGTATAAAACGCTTCATTAGTCAAAAATGTTGGCAAAGATAATTAGATTTCTGAACAATCACCACCCTGAGCCTCAATACTTGCTTTCGCAGTAGCTGAGAACTTGTGTGCTGTTACATTGATCTTTCCTTTCAACTCACCTCTACCTAAGATCTTAACTAATTCATTGTTTCCTACCAATCCGTTTGCTTTCAAAACTTCCGGATTGATTTCTGTTACATTTTTCTTATCAATCAAGTTTTGGATGATGTCCAAATTGATTGCCTTGTATTCAACGCGGTTAATGTTCTTGAAACCGAACTTAGGAACTCGACGTTGCAAAGGCATTTGACCACCTTCAAAACCGATTTTTTTACTGTAACCTGATCTTGATTTTGCTCCTTTGTGACCACGTGTTGATGTTCCACCACGGCCTGATCCTGTACCGCGACCGATTCTTTTACCAGTCTTTACGGATCCTTTTGCAGGAGTTAAATTATGTAAATTCATCTTAAATGCGCTTTAATATGTTCTACTCTACAACCTCGATAAGATGTTGTACTTTTTTCACCATTCCAAGGATTTGAGGCGTAGCTTCTTTTTCAACTACATGGTTTAATTTTCTCAATCCTAACGCTTTAATCGTAGCTTTTTGATCAGCTGGACGTTTAATAGCGCTTTTTACTTGCTTAATTTTTATTGTAGCCATTTTGCTTTAAAATTAACCGTTAAACACTTTGTCCAATGTGATCCCTCTTTGCTTCGCTACTGCTACTGCGTCACGCATAGCTCCAAGCGCTTCCATCGTTGCCTTCACTACGTTGTGAGGGTTAGATGAACCTTGCGACTTCGCCAATACGTTATGGATACCAACGCTTTCCAATACAGCACGCATCGCACCACCGGCGATAACCCCTGTACCTTCAGAAGCTGGTTTCAATAGAACTTCAGCCCCACCGAATTTACCTTTTTGAGCGTGAGGAACAGTTCCTCTCAAAATTGGAACGCGAATCAAGTTTTTCTTTGCATCGTCGATTCCTTTTGTAATCGCTTCTGTTACTTCTTTCGCTTTACCCAAACCGTGACCAACGATACCGTTTTCATCTCCTACTACAACGATTGCAGAGAAAGAGAAAGTACGACCACCTTTGGTTACTTTCGTAACACGGTTTACGGCTACCAATTTGTCTTTTAGCTCTATATCAGCAGATTTTACTCTGTTTACTACTTTTGCTGCCATTTTTTAAAATTTTAAACCGCCTTCTCTTGCTGAGTCAGCCAATGATTTAACTCTACCATGATACAAGTATCCGTTGCGGTCAAACACAACTGACTCAATACCGGCTTTCAATGCTTTTTCTGCCAATTCCTTACCAACAATTGCAGCTTGTTCTGACTTAGAAACACTCTCAGCCGCTTTGTTTTTGTAAGAAGAAGCAGATGCCAATGTCACACCTTTGATATCGTCAATAATCTGTGCATAGATTTGTTTGTTAGAACGAAACACAGATAGGCGCGGCATCTTAGAAGTACCAGAAATTTTCTTTCTGATTCTTCTTTTGATTTTCGCTCTTCTATTTACTTTGCTAAATGCCATAATTTCTAGAAATTAACTATTTTTTACCTGCAGCTTTACCAGCTTTTCTTCTTATTTCCTCGCCAACAAAACGGATACCTTTTCCTTTGTATGGTTCTGGCTTGCGAAGGGAACGAATCTTGGCAGCAGCCTGACCCAAAAGTTGCTTATCGTGAGACTCAAGAGTTACGATTGGAGCTTTACCTTTTTGAGTATCTGCAGATACCTTAATTTCTTTCGGGAATTCCATGATGATTGCGTGAGAGAAACCAAGTGCCAACTCCAAGACTTGTCCTGTAGCTGTGGCACGGTAACCAACACCAATGATCTCTAATTCCTTCTTGTACCCTTCTGAAACGCCAACTACCATGTTCTGAACCAAAGCACGGTACAAACCGTGTTTAGCTCTGTGAGCAGGAGCGTCTGATTCGCGGCTGAAAGTGATTACATTGTCCTCGATGTTCATTGAAACACAAGAATCCATTTCTTGTACCAATTCACCTTTTGGACCCTTAACGACGATTTGTCCGTCGTTCACCTTTACTTCTACACCACTCGGGATGTTTACTGGGGATTTTCCTATCCTTGACATTTTTTCGCTTGTTAAAGATTAATACACGTAGCAAAGAACTTCTCCACCTACGTTGTCTTTTCTTGCTTGTTTGTCGGTGATTACACCTTTTGAAGTCGATACGATAGCGATACCCAAACCATTCATTACGCGTGGCATTTCGGTAGCGCTAGAGTATTTTCTCAAACCTGGACGAGAAGCTCTTTGCAATTTTGTGATTGCAGGAACTTTCGTAGATTGATTGTACTTCAAAGCAATTTTGATAACACCTTGTTTGTTATCGTCTTCGAATTTGTAGTTCAAAATGTACCCTTGATCAAACAAGATTTGTGTCATTGCACGTTTTGTGTTTGAAGCAGGAATTTCAACTACCTTCAACCCAGCCGCACTTGCGTTACGGATACGGGTTAAAAAATCTGCTATTGGATCTGTTACCATTTTTTTTCTGAATTGAAGATTATATTACCAACTCGCTTTCTTAACTCCTGGGATCTTACCAGCCAAAGCCATTTCTCTGAAGGTTACCCTTGAGATTCCGAATTGGCGCATGTAACCACGTGGACGACCTGTAAGACCGCAACGATTGTGAACACGAACCTTAGAACCATTGGCAGGCATCTTTTGGATAGCCACCATTGCGTCCCATTTCGCTTGAATAGTCTCCTCTGAATCGTCTGAAGACTTCAAGATTTTCACCAACTCGTTTCTTTTCTTAGCGTCACGAGCTACCATTCTTTCTCTTTTGCGCTCACGCGCTTTCATTGATTCTTTAGCCATTTCTTCTTATTTTTTAATGAATGGGAATCCAAATGCGTCCAACAATGATTTACCTTCTTCATCTGTTTGAGCAGATGTAACGAAAGTGATGTCCATACCTAGGATACGGTTCACTTTGTCGATATCAATCTCAGGGAAGATGATGTGCTCTTTAATACCTAAGTTAAAGTTTCCACGACCATCAAATCCTTTTGGACTAACACCTCGGAAATCACGAGTTCGCGGCAAAGATACAGCAATTAAACGATCTAAGAACTCATACATGCGATCACCGCGCAAAGTTACCTTTGTACCGATCGGCATACCTTTTCTCAACTTGAAGTTTGAGATATCTTTCTTAGAGTTCGTTGTGATTGCTTTTTGACCGGCAATTTTAGACAATTCTTCGGCTGCGTTATCGATCAATTTCTTGTCGGCAACTGCATCACCCAAACCTTGGCTCAACACAATCTTCTCCAATTTAGGTACGCGCATTGGTGTTGCGTACCCAAATTTTTTCGTCAAAGCAGGAATAATTTCCGCTTTGTACATTTCTTTCAATCTTGGTGTGTAACTCATTACTTGATCTCCTCTCCTGATTTTTTAGAATAACGAACTAATTTTCCGTCTTTGTTCAATTTGCGACCTACTTTCGTAGCTACGCCTTTTGAAACAACCATGAGGTTTGAGATGTGGATTGAACCTTCTTTCTCAATAATTCCTCCTTGAGGGTCAGCTGCGCTTGGTTTAGAGTGACGTTTGATCATTTTCAAACCCTCTACCGTTGCACGCTCTTTTTTTCTATCTACTGTAAGGACTTTTCCTTCTTGCCCTAAAGCTTCACCTGCAATTACTTTTACAGTGTCGCCTACTTTAATGTGTAACTTCTTTTGCATGACTTACAAATTTTAAAGTACTTCAGGAGCCAATGAAACAATCTTCATAAAGTTGTTTTCACGTAGCTCACGAGCAACTGGTCCAAAAATACGGGTACCTCTCATTTCTCCCGCCTGATTCAAGATAACACATGCGTTATCATCGAAACGAATGTAAGAACCGTCCGCACGACGTACTTCTTTTTTAGTTCTTACAACTACCGCCTTGGCAACCTGTCCTTTCTTGACAGCTCCAGAGGGCATTGCGCTCTTAACAGTAACAACGATTTTATCTCCAACTGAAGCATAACGACGTTTTGTACCTCCTAAAACACGGATACACAAAACTTCTTTTGCTCCTGAGTTGTCTGCTACTGCAAGTCTTGATTCTTGTTGTATCATTACTAAAAATTATTTAGCTTTTTCGACAATTTCTACTAATCTCCAGTTCTTCAATTTACTCAAAGGTCTGGTTTCCATAATACGTACTGTATCTCCGATATTACACTCATTCTTTTCATCATGAGCATGGAATTTTGTAGTCTTCTTAACGAACTTACCGTATTTCGGGTGCTTTACCTTACGTTCTACGGCAACTACGATTGACTTATCCATTCTATCGCTTGTTACGACACCGATACGCTCTTTTCTTAAATTACGCTTTTCCATATAAGCCTATTCTTTTTAAGCAAGCTTACGCTTGAGCTTCACGTTTTGTTAATTCAGTATTCAAACGAGCTATCGTTTTTCTCAAATCCTTAATTTGGATCGGGTTCTCGATTGGAGATACGCTGTGCGTCAATTTCATACGCTCTAGTTTGTCTCCGAATTCGCCGATTTTCGACTTGATATCTTCAACTGAAAGTTTTGTGATTTCTGCTTGTTTCATTTCGCTGAATTATTTTCCTGCAGGTTTAACATAATCGTTGCGAACAACGAACTTACACTTCACAGGCATTTTTTGTGCAGCCAAACGAAGAGCTTCTTTTGCTACTTCGTAAGGAACACCATCCGCTTCAAACATGATGCGACCTGGTTTAACTACAGCTACCCAGTGACTCGGAGCACCTTTACCTTTACCCATACGTACTTCGGCTGGCTTAGAGGTAACAGGTTTGTCAGGGAAAATACGGATCCACACCTTTCCTTCACGTTTCATGTATCTGGTTACTGCGATACGAGACGCTTCGATTTGGCGAGAAGTAATCCATCCTGGCTCCAAAGACTTCAATCCAAAAGATCCGAAAGCAATCGTGCTACCTCTGTGAGCTAGACCCTTGTTTCGTCCTTTTTGAACTCTTCTAAATTTGGTTCTTTTTGGTTGTAACATCTTTCTTTAGAATTTACCTGGTTCTTACTTTTTCTTTCTTTTACCACCAGCAGGGCGACGGTTTCCACCTCCAGAATTGTTTCCAGATGCAGATGTCATTCCTACGTTAGGAGACAAATCTCTCTTTCCATACACTTCGCCCTTACAGATCCACACCTTGATCCCTAAGCGACCGTAAGTTGTATGTGCTTCAGAAATTGCATAGTCGATGTCAGCACGGAACGTATGTAACGGAGTACGTCCATCCTTGTACATCTCACTTCGCGCCATTTCTGCTCCATTCAAACGTCCGGAAATCTTTACTTTGATTCCTTCCGCTCCCATGCGCATAGTGCTCGCGACAGCCATTTTGATTGCACGTCTAAATGAAATACGTGCCTCCAACTGACGAGCGATACCATCTGCAACCAATCGAGCATCCAATTCTGGACGTTTTACCTCGAAGATGTTGATTTGGATCTCTTTCTTCGTCAATTTTTTCAACTCTTCTTTTAGTTTGTCTACTTCTTGACCTCCTTTACCGATGATCACACCCGGACGAGCCGTGTTGATCGTTACAGTAACGAGTTTCAAAGTACGCTCAATGATGATCTTAGCGATGCTTGCGCGTGACAAACGAGCGTTCAAATATCTACGGATTTTGTCGTCTTCAACGATTTTATCTCTGTAGTTGTCACCACCATACCAGTTAGATTCCCATCCGTGGATGAAACCTAATCTATTTCCAATTGGATTACATTTTTGTCCCATTCTTCAATCTTTATTTGGTTCCATCTAGGGTGATGGTAACATGATTTGATCTTTTACGGATTCTGTGAGCTCTACCTTGAGGCGCAGCTTGAATACGCTTCAACATAGTTCCTCCACCAACTTCGATTGACTTAACGATCAAGTTAGCTTCCTCAATGCTCTTACCTTCGTTCTTTTGTTCCCAGTTCGCGATAGCTGAACGCAACAATTTACCAAGGCTAATAGAAGCATTTTTCGGGTTGTGTTGCAATATGTTTAGAGCTTTATTCACTTCAACTCCCCTTACAAGATCTGCAACCAATCTCATCTTTCTTGGAGCGATAGGAGAATCGTTCAAACGTGCAAAAGCAACGCTTTTTTTGTTCTCCTTAATAGCTTCAGCTCTTAGTCTTTTTCTAGCACCCATGACTTTTGCTATTTAATTCTATCTTTTCTTATCTTTTTTATTCCCACCATGGCCACGGAAGTTGCGCGTTGGCGCGAATTCTCCCAATTTGTGTCCTACCATGTTCTCCGTTACATAAACTGGAATGAACTTGTTACCGTTATGCACGGCGAAAGTCAAACCAACCATTTCTGGAGTAATTGTAGAAGCACGAGACCAAGTCTTGATGACAGCTTTGCTGTTTGACTCCTGTGCATCGTCCACTCTCTTTAACAATTTGTAGTGAACGAACGGCGGTTTCTTTAACGAACGACTCATATCCTAGTTATTTTTTTCTTCTTTCGACAATAAACTTATCTGAATACTTCTTCTTCGCACGTGTTTTGTAGCCTTTAGCTGGCATACCGTTGCGAGAACGAGGGTGACCTCCGGCATTTCTACCTTCACCACCACCCATCGGGTGATCTACTGGGTTCATAACCACACCACGTACGCGAGGACGACGTCCTAACCAACGTGAGCGACCTGCTTTACCAGACACCACCAAGTTGTGTTCAGAATTGGATACAGACCCGATCGTTGCCATACAAGTAACCAAGATCAATCTGGTTTCACCTGAAGGCAATTTGATAGTTGCAAAACGACCATCACGAGCGTTAAGTTGTGCATACGTACCTGCACCACGAGCGATCGCTCCTCCTTTACCAGGAACTAATTCAATGTTGTGAATTACAGAACCTAGTGGAATCTCTGCCAATGGCAAAGCATTTCCTACGTTTGGAGCTGCAGCTGGACCAGAAACTACTGTATCTCCCACCTTCAATCCATCCGGTGCGATGATGTAGCGTTTCTCTCCGTCTACATAGTACAACAAAGCGATACGCGCTGTACGGTTTGGATCGTATTCGATCGTCTTAACCGTTGCAGGAACGCCATGTTTCTCTCTTTTAAAGTCAATGACACGGTATTTTTGTTTGTGACCACCACCAATGTAGCGCATCGTCATTCTACCGTCATTGTTACGACCACCAGACTTTGATTTTTTCTCGATCAAGCTTTTTTCAGGCTTGCTCGCTGTTACTTCCTCAAACGTACTGTTGATCTTGTGTCTTTGCCCTGGAGTTGTAGGCTTGAATTTTTTAAGACCCATCTTTGGTAACTACTTAAAAGTTATTAAACAAATCAATCGTCTCTCCTTCTGCAACAGTAACAACAGCCTTTTTTGTAGGGTTGCTCGGTTGCTCAACGATACCTCTGTTAGTATATTTTACAGAGGATTTACCACCGCCATAGACCATTGTACGAACTTCAGTCACCTTCACTCCATACATTTTTTCGACGGCATTTTTTATTTCTAGCTTGTTAGCTGCCTTGTTTACTTCGAAAGTGTAGCGATTCATCGTTTCCGATGCTGCTGTTGCTTTTTCTGTAATGATTGGCTTTTTAATAATTGCTTTCATCATCAATTAGTTTAGAATCTTTTCGATTACTTCAATTGAACTTTCAGCCAAAACCACTTTACGAGCATTCAATACATCGTAAGTATTCACAGAATCAGCTGTTACGACTTTCACCTTACCAAGGTTACGAGAAGACATGTAAACGTTGTCATTCTTAGCTCCCAAGATTACAAGGACTTTCTCGTTTTCCAATTTCAAATTGTTCAACAAAGCCTTGAATTCTGCAGTTTTTGGTGTATCCATTGCTAGATCTTCCAAAACCATCAAAGCATCGTTTTGTGCTTTGAAAGCAAATGCAGACTTACGTGCTAATCTTTTCAACTTCACATTCAACTTGAAAGAGTAGTTACGTGGACGAGGTCCGAAGATACGACCACCACCTACACGAGTACCAGATTTCGCGCTACCTGCACGAGCACCTCCTGTACCTTTCTGTTTCTTCAATTTCATGGTAGAACCAGCAATCTCAGCTCTTTCTTTCGCTTTATGCGTTCCTTGGCGCTTGTTTGCCAAGTGTTGTTTAACATCAAGATAGATTGCGTGTTGGCTTGGCTCAATCCCGAAGATATCTTCCGAAAGCGTTACTTTTTTAGAAGTAGCTTTTCCCTTTGCGTCAAATACTTTTACTTCCATTATTTCTCAATTGTTACGATTGAACCTTTAGCTCCTGGAATGGAACCTTTCACTACAATCAGATTCTTATCTGTTAAGACTTTCAAAATTTGCAAGTTCTCCATCATCACGCGCTTGTTCCCCATTTGACCCGCCATACGCATTCCTTTGAATACACGTGCAGGGTATGAACATGCTCCGATTGATCCCGGTGCACGCAAACGGTTGTGCTGACCGTGAGTAGACTGTCCAACCCCACCAAAATTGTGGCGACGAACAACCCCTTGGAAACCTTTACCTTTCGAAGTACCAACTACATCAACGAATTCTCCTTCTTCGAACAAGTCAGCGTTTACAACGTCTCCTAAGTTCAATGCATCGAATCCTTTGAATTCCACCAATTTTGATTTTGGTGTGGTATTCGCTTTTTTGAAATGACCTTTCAAGGCATTAGGCGTGTTTTTTTCTTTACGCTCTCCGAAGCCCAATTGAATTGCTTCGTACCCATCCGTGTCTTGTGTCTTTACTTGCGTTACTACGCAAGGACCAGCTTCTATCACTGTGCATGGTGTTGCCTTACCCTCGGCACTGTAGATGCTAGTCATTCCGACTTTACGACCAATTATTCCTGGCATACTTTATTGATTATATAATTAAACTTTAATTTCTACGTCAACCCCACTAGGCAATTCCAAACGCATAAGCGCATCAACAGTCTTAGAAGAAGAACTGTAGATATCCAAAAGGCGCTTGTATGCACACAATTCGAACTGCTCACGAGCTTTTTTGTTTACGTGTGGAGATTTCAAAACGGTGTAAATTCTCTTGTGTGTAGGAAGTGGAATTGGTCCACTAACAACAGCACCAGTAGCTTTAACCGTCTTAACGATTTTTTCAGCCGACTTGTCAACCAAATTGTGGTCGTACGACTTAAGTTTTATTCTGATTTTTTGACTCATTTCCTTAAAATTATGCGGTAACTTTTCCGTTCATTTTCGCAATTACGTCATCAGCAACGTTTTTCGGTGCTTCTGCGTAGTGAGAGAATTCCATTGAAGACGTAGCACGTCCTGAAGAAAGGGTACGCAATTGAGTTACGTAACCGAACATTTCAGATAGAGGAACATCAGCTTTCAAAACTTTTGCTCCAGCACGGTCATCCATTCCCTTCATCATACCACGACGACGGTTCAAGTCACCTACTACATCCCCCATGTTTTCTTCTGGAGTAACAACCTCCAATTTCATGATTGGCTCCAAAAGAACTGGACGACATTTTCTTACTGCTTCTTTGTACGCCATTTTAGCACACAATTCGAAAGACAATGAATCTGAATCGACAGCGTGGAAAGATCCGTCTACCAATTCTACTTTCATAGAATCCATAGGGAAACCTGCCATTACACCGTTCTTCATTGATTCTTTGAATCCTTTTTCTACAGAAGGAATGAATTCTTTTGGAATGTTACCACCTTTAATAGAGTTAACGAATTCCAATCCTGTTTTTTCGATATCTGTTTGAGGCTCGATTTTAACAACGATGTCTGCGAATTTACCACGACCACCTGACTGCTTCTTGTAAACCTCTCTATGGTCAACTGGAGCAGTGATTGCCTCACGGTAAGATACTTGCGGAGCACCTTGGTTAACTTCAACCTTAAACTCTCTTCTCAAACGGTCAACGATGATATCCAAGTGCAACTCACCCATTCCTGAGATAATTGTTTGACCTGAATCCTCATCTGTATGAACTTGGAAAGTTGGATCCTCTTCAGCCAATTTTTGAAGACCGATAGACAATCTGTCTGTATCAGCTTGTGTTTTTGGCTCAATAGCGATACCGATTACTGGATCTGGGAAGACCATAGATTCCAATACGATTGGTGCATTCTCTGCACACAAAGTATCTCCTGTACGGATATCCTTAAATCCTACAACCGCACCGATATCTCCAGCACCTAGTTCAGGAATTTGATTTTGCTTGTTTGCGTGCATTTGGAAGATACGAGAGATACGCTCTTTGTTTCCAGAACGCGTATTGTAAACGTAAGATCCAGCCTCTAGTTTACCAGAGTATGCACGGATGAAACACAAACGACCTACGTAAGGGTCAGTTGCGATTTTAAATGCCAAAGCAGAGAACGGCTCGTCGTAAGAAGGCTTACGAGATACAGGCTCGTCTGTTTTTGGGTTTGTTCCTTGGATAGCTTCGATGTCCAATGGTGAAGGAAGGATTTCCATTACCATGTCCAACATTGCCTGAACACCTTTGTTTTTGAAGGCAGAACCACACATCATAGGAACTACTTTACCAGCGATAGTCGCTTGACGCAAAGCATCCAAGATTTCACGCTCTGTCAAAGATTCTGGATCTTCGAAGTACTTCTCCATCAATTGATCGTCGAATTCAGCTACTGCCTCCAACAACTGCTCACGCAAAATCGTTGCTTCTTCCATGATATCAGCTGGAATTTCGATTTCCTGGAAAGTCATTCCCATGTCCTCTTCGTTCCAAGTGATTCCTTTGAAGTTGATCAAGTCAACCACCCCTTTGAATCCATCTTCAGCACCAATGTTCAACTGAAGTGGCAAAGCGTGACTTCCCAACATATCTTTTACTTGCTTACAAACAGCTAAGAAATCTGCTCCTTGACGGTCCATTTTGTTAACGAAACCAATACGAGGAACATTGTAGTTGTTTGCCAAACGCCAGTTTGTTTCAGATTGAGGCTCAACACCATCAACAGCTGAGAACAAGAACACTAGTCCATCCAATACACGCAAAGAACGGTTTACCTCAACAGTAAAGTCAACGTGTCCCGGAGTATCAATGATGTTCATGTGGTACTCTTGCTCGCGGTAATTCCACTTCAATGTAGTTGCAGCAGAGGTAATCGTGATACCACGCTCTTGCTCTTG
>JAOASF010000066.1 GCA_025210175.1 Crocinitomicaceae bacterium
CCTCTAAAGTCGTCGTCGTTTTTACCGAAAGGACCCGCAACAATCATAATACCTTCTTCAACTAGGCGATTGATATTGGCCATGTGTCCAACAAAGGCAGAGTCTCTGTAAGCCTTATCTGTTGATTGGTTTTCGCCTGATTTTAGAACAATAAAAAAGTAGCTCTTCATACCGTATGCGTCACCTCCGTATTCCTTTGCTTTTTCGGCATTGTAATTCGGGTTTTCGTTTTGACTAAAACTTACTAAAGGCAATACAATAAGGGCAAGAAGAGCTACTAGTTTCATAATTATTACTTTAAAAGAATGGTTCTGTTACAAGGGATTCTTTCTCAGAACACGGGTCAATATAGTCAATTAAACGTTGCGTAAAAAGTGCCTCCTTTTCCTGTCTTTGTCTTTCCTTGTTCAACTCTCTTACCTTGGCATCCATCTTTTTATTCAGTTCCAATACTTTGGGAGAAATAAAAGGCCTTGTAGCAACAAAGGAGCGATACTGCTGTACTTTTTGAACCTCTGCCAAAAGTATTTGATCGATGATGAGTTCCCTCTGGGCTTTGATCGGGAGTTTTTCGAGGATTTGAGCGATTTCCCTCTCCGATTTTGGTGCCATGGTAATACTTACGGATTGGGTGTTGTTCGCATCAAACTCTTGAATACCAAAGTATTTTACTCCGTTCTTTTTCGCGATCGCGAAGGCATATACGGATTTTACCAGTCCTTTCTTCGATTTTGGGAAATGAGCTGAAAAGCGTCCTTCAATATCGTTCAAGGGAAGAATGGTGGTGACAATCGGGATGGGTTGATACACTTGCATTTCTTCAGGTCCCCCTTTTACATCAATAGCTACAATGTATTCTCCGCCTTTATAAAGCTCGTGTAAATAACAATCAATATTGACCCAGCCGGTTTTGTACCATGAGGTTTTGTAGGTATTTGTCACTCCAGCTAGTGAGGTCACGTTTATGGAGGCTCTGGTTCGAGTAATTTTCACTAGTTCACGGTCTTTCTCTTTCTGCAAGCGCACCAAGTCGGCCTGTATTTCATCTATTTTCTTTTGATCTTCTTTTCTGTATTGCGTCAAAATAGCATCTCGTTCTTTTAGAAACTGAGCACGCTGTTGATTCAAATATTTCTCCAATTCTACCTGGTTACTATTCGCATCCCTTACATTGGTACATTTCAAAGAAGCCCACTTTTCAAAACTTGCTTTCGCAGCAGCTGACGCTATTCTGGCGGCCATTGAATCACATTCCCACAGGTTTTTCGTGAGGTTCTTTAAATAAATGTTCAATAATTCTGTGCCATTTTTCTGTTGATGCATCAAGCGCAAGCGTTCCTCAAATTCATGTGTTCCCACAAAGGTATTAGCAAACTTCTGAGTTTGAATCGACTTGATTTTTAATGGGTCGATGTAACAGGTAATACAACTGTCACCTGTAGGTAAACTGTCAGAACTCGGTGTAATTTGTTGAGGGGACGTTGTTTTATTCGTAAAATCTAATCTCGGACACAATTTGTTCTTGATTTTTATCGTGTTCACCTCCTTTCCGCGATCGAATTGAACATTGTCAAGGATGATGTTTTCACAAACAGTATGAACATTTATACGGTACTTGTAAAGTGTGTTTGGCACATAAATAGAAAACAGGTTTTCACTATCAACGCTGATGGTAGTTGAGAAACTTATATTGGAGTTTTGAGATTCAACAGTCACCCTGGTGTTCATCCAGTCTATTGGATTTTGACCTTCCAGTTTTCCGGTTAAACGAATATAGTTGGTAGAGAATTCTTCGGGTTGGGCATTCATTACAATTTCTGTAGTGTATTGTATTGGTGTTTTAGATCCATTTTTACCATCTAATTGATAATAAATCTCCTCAACGTTTTTCTTGGTAGCTTGTTTGTAATTGCGATAGGGCAGACCTTCTCTCACCACTTCACCAAACCCGATAGGTAGGAAGTCCAATTGTTCGAATGGAACTCGGTGCAGAAAGTTTTCAATTTTCTTTGGGTTTTCCCAGTTAATGCGACCATTGGCTTGTTCCACACCTTCCCAGGCCATCATGTTTGGATTCACCTCTACGGTCGGAATTTGAATTTCAAAGGCCTTTCCTTTTTTTAATCGAACTTCTTTTCCATCCTGTTGAGCAGAAATGCGAATCATTCCACCCGAACTTAGTATGTCTTTGTTGGACAGTGTTGCCAATTGATATTTCATCATGGTTTTTAAGTCCAACGCTTCCACCAAACCAACCATGACTTGGCTACTTTTAAGAGGCTTGCCATCCATGGTTTCGAAGGCATCTTTTGGGACAAAGATGACAGTTCCCTCCGGTCCTTCAATTACATTGTTTTGTTTGGTGTCTATCGAAAAAGATACCTCCTTGTAGTTAACAGGTACCAGTTTTTGATCGTGTGGAAGTTCTGTTTCTATTGAGTCACACGGTGTGTCTATCCAGTACTTAGGATCCTCTTTGGCCATTACAGATTCAACAGAGTCTTGAATTACGGTCAACTCTTCGGCCGATAGTGGCGTTTCTTTTTCTTCATTTGGTTGCACGACAAAGAAGAGTCCTACCAGAATAATAAGTGATGATAAATACCAAATCCAGTTTTTTGAAAGGTGGGATTTCTGGCTGA
The DNA here is from genome assembly GCA_025210175.1 of Crocinitomicaceae bacterium. Lineage (GTDB taxonomy): Bacteria > Bacteroidota > Bacteroidia > Flavobacteriales_D > Crocinitomicaceae > UBA2040. The sequence goes on from JAOASF010000066.1 coordinate 2,643, forward strand.
CGTACTTGCCTTCAAGGGCAATGTTTTCGCAAAGATTCTTGATCGACAAACGTTGGGCTGCTTCTTGAATAAGTTGCTGATTATCAATTGTCTCTTGTAATTCTGGATTGTTCTGTAATTCCTTTTCAAAGGCTATGTTTTCACTTGCTGAAAGTTCACCTCTCAAGAATTGATCTATTCTTTCTATTTGATTCAAATTTGCTCTCATGATACGGTGTTTTCTTGGTGAATAATTAATCTGTTGGCTTCTTGATGAGCCTTTTCCAAACACTTGTATTTCTGTGTTTTGGCAGATTTTTCCGAAGAAAAACCGAGCTTTTGAGCGATGGCAGACATGCTGAGTTTTTCGAAGTAAAAGAAGTGCAGCATTTCTTGACATTTCTGACTCAAATTGAGCAAGATTTTTTCCATCATTTTGAGCTTGTTCTCGCGTTCAAAATCGATGGAAAGGTCGTGAGCAACGATTTCGTTTTCACCCAATGAAGGATGCAAGCGATCGTATTTATTTCGTTTTCGAATTTCGTTTTTCAGTAAAAATCGATTGATTCCAGTGAGATATGTGGATAATTTCGATTCCAATTGAAAGCTAGGGTTTTTCACCTTTTCTATCAAGATGACCAAGCTGTCGTTGAAAATTTCATTGACCCAATCTTTTTGGGCGCCTTCCTTGAGTAGCAGGGAACTAACTTTCGGAAATTCGGCATACAACAATCGGATGGAGCTCTCGAGCTTCCCTTCGCGAATGGCATGGATAATTTCATTATCGTTCATAGTTGTCTTTTTCCCTGTATGTCTGAAAGTGAAATAGGTAACCTTTTTATTTGAAAAATATTTCGATTCAGATATAAAATAAAGCAAATAGGACTATTCCTAGATGAATCAAAAAGGTAACCGTATAGGCGTGCTCCCACTTTTGATTACCACTTTTGGCAGAAGCATAGATGAGAAAAATTAAGAATCCTGAAATTGGGAATTGAGACACTACCAAATCTGAAAGAGCACTAGAAAACGGAGGCGGAAGAAAAAATCGAAGGTGACTCAATAGACCAATTGTGCAGACACAAAATATTGTCAAAACCAATGCGATTGGGTCTGATTCTAGAGAAATCAAACGCCCCCATTTTTTCTTCAGCCACTTCAATATTTACTTTCTTAGTGCCAAGGAATACTTAAAGGCCGTGGAAATGGCAATGAGGTAGAAAACGATGTCTAGTAGACCAAAATTTTCAAAATAAACATCAATAACTGTTGCGAAAGGAATCATTTCCATTACGCCAAAAACGCTGGTGCCTAGTTCATCGGCAGCTATGCCAATGATGGAAAAAAGATTGCCAATAACAATTCCTACAAAGGCCAATGTAGCGCCTAAAATGGCAAAGTTTGTATCAATTCCTTTTCCAAAGAAGCGCACGGCAATGCCTACTAAGAAGCCTACCCCAATGGCGAGATAACCGATTTGATACCCCGTAACAACGGTAATGAAACCCCATATCAAGGCACCGATTAATGCAGCAACGGATCCGCCAAGAATAGCCATAGGAAGGTTGTTAATGCTACTTTCATCAATTGGATTTCCATTGAGGTCGATAGGACCCGTCATGTTTTCTTCTCTTTCAACCCGCGCGGCTTCCATTGGGTCAACGGTATAATGAGCACAGCTCAAATCAAAGTCGGCTTGTTTGCCAGAAAGTTTGCACACGATTCCCATTTGAGGGTTGAAATCGCGGTTGGTGCAAACGTCACAAAATTTCAGTTTTTCCTGAATGTCCATAGTAGAATTTTTGAGCTGAAATTAGCATTTAATTCGACATAAGTTGAGGCGCTTGTTTTGGATGGTTTTTTATCAATTTTAATGGAAAAGGCTTTCGCAAGGTAAGTTGAAGAAGACAGTGATAAAAATGTTCGTTGTTGAATGCAGATCTGCTTTCCAATGCCGCTTCGCTCATCGTTTGATATTCTGACAACGGCATGCGGTGCAGCTTTAGTAAGTAGCGCAGAAAGTCCTCGCTTGTTTCGGCCAAATATCCATTGATACCGTGATGAACAAAGCGGGAGTTTTCGGGTAGATTGCTCGATAGAACAGGTACTCCATTGTTCAAGTATTGCTTGGCCTTAATGCCCGATTTCGCCAATTGCACAGGGGTGGGGAGCAAGGTGGCAATACCGACATCGAAACGGACAATTTGTTGCTGAATAAAGTTTTCATCTGTCCAGTCTTCTATATCCACAAATTTCAATTGAAGGTCTTTTTGGTCCTTAAAGAAGGATCGAATATCGTCTTTTGCTTCAATGGTCTTTACGCCGATTAAAGTCAACTTACAAGCATACGGAAAGCGTTTGAGAGCTGGAAACAAGAGTTCGTTCAAACCTTTTTGATGATCCCCACCATAATCGCCAATCCAGCCAATGTGCAGGGTTTTATGTCGCGTCTTTTTTCGAATGCCAAGGTTGGGAGTAGGCGATGTTAAATGCAAACAATGTGGATTAAATGGTTGCACATAAGCCGCAATTTCTGCACTTCCTGCCGCTACCCATCTGCAATGCTTCATGAAAAAGTGAATCGTATTTGGATTCGTGGTTAAATAATCGGCATCGTCCAAATCGTAAACGGTATCGTTTGGTCGCAATCGAACGAGTAATTTCAACAAATTGGCATACAGAAAGGAAGATTGAACCCGCTGTATGACAATCAAACTGTTTTTTGGACGAAAAAGTAATAGTTGGAAATAACAATACAAGAATTTCAAAAAAGGAAAGGGACGATAACTTGGCGTGACCAAGGTGTGCTTAACTCCATAAGTTTCATGTAGGTACCTTAAAAAATACTTACCTCTGTAGCGTACGCTAGGAGAGTCCATGGTGTAATAAGCAAACCAATAAATGTGACTGAATTGTTCGGGCATAGGGTGTGCGCATTGATCAGCTTCTAGTGGAAGATTGGCACCCAGTTAACGATAAAAGGTCTGCTTCGGTTGAGAAAGAGCTTATTTCAATAAGTCTTTGCCATAAGAACTCAGGTGAGGCTTTAGTTGGGAGAGAGCTTGACCAAAGTAAAAGGTTCCCAATTCATCCAAACCTCTGTTGTAGTGAACCGAACATGGGTCTAACACAAAAAATAGACTATCTCCCTTTCTATAAAAAGAAACAGGAGTCAACCCGTCGATCGTAGAACTACAAATAACATACATGTCATACATTTCTGCGTATTGTGTTCGCTAGTCCATGTCCATGTTTTCCTTGCTCATTTGCTCGCGGGCAAATTGAATTTTTTCATCCAATAAGCCTTTTTTGTACATGCTCAATTCGTTGCAAATTTTTTGTTCCCCATCAGGAGAAAACAAGGTGTCTAAATAGATTTCTCTACCTGTTCTCAAGTCAAAATTTCGGTATTCATCAATGGGGTTTAAGTAAGCTCCCACATAAAATCCGGTAATGTTCACGGAGTAAAGTTTTGCCCCGAGGTATTCCACTCGATAGGCTAAATCTGTTCGCTCAGGCATTTGATCTTCGCTGGTACTCCATATTTTTTCAAAAATGCTCTTGGATTCTTCGCCTAGTTTCAAATTCAAATAAGAGCTAGAAAGCTCATTGTTGATGGCTTCACAAATTTTTTCATCTCCCCCCACCAAGATAGGAAAGGAGTACATTTCTTTTATGGGGCTTTCGCCCGTTCTGTTTTGAACCTGAAATTCTCTCGAACAGGAAACGAAAAAAAACGAAATAACGAGGAGGCGAAGGATTGTTTTCATGATCTGTAGTTATCTCCTAAAGATACGAAATTGGCTACGAAACAACTTGGTTTTTTTCCTTACCAGCCTGACTCATTGCAAAGGACGATTTTCGACTCATTTTTTTGATGAAATGGACTTTTCGGAAACGCATTCCAGTCCAATTATCGTCGATGGAAACTGAACGCACACACTCGAAACCATGATCACCCAGCGGTTGCCAACCGTTGTCGCGCGTGATGGTTGCCTTGTATTTTTTTGAACTCTTTTTGGGGTAGGCAAACCACAACAAACGATCGTCTTCAATGGACGAAATATAATCGATTATTTCTTGATGAAAATCAGTTGGATGTTGAACGAAAATCAATGTAAAACAAGCGCGAGTTTGCGTCTGAAATTTGTTGAGAACGGGAATTTTACTGGTTTTAAACAGCTCCTCTATTTCCTCAGGGGCTTGAATTAACTGAATGCAATATTCGGTTTTCAAATTCATTTTATGTAGAAGCTGTTCGATAGTTGTAGACATGTTTTTACAGTTTTTGGGACAAAATTAGGACAAGCAAAAAAGACAGGAGAGGACCACTCAAATGGGCGTTCAAATCTTCCGATCGAATGCTCGCTTTTCATTTGCGGGCACAATATACTCTTTAAAATTCTAAATGAAGCTCAGTTTTTGATGAGCGGAGGGAGGACTGATAATTTCATTTTTAGGAAGGACTTCTATCAGTAGTTTTTACACAAAAAAGTTTAGCAAATGTTGAATTTTAATAAAAATGAGATTCTTCCAACTTGATTTTGCCCACGAATGAAATGTCAAATGAGAAGAAAATTGAACTGTCCTGTCTTTGTCTCTTTGGACCACGCTACCACTGTTTTATCTTGTCGTTCTTACCACGTATTCACATCTCTTGCTCATTCTTGGGTCGGAGCCACTATTAACTGAAAATTGTTTGAAATGAAAACCTTATTCACGCTCCTTCTTCTTTTCGTTTTCTCTGGTTTTGTAGATGGTCAGTGCAATGCTCCACCTGTATTTCTGGGAAATGACACTTCGGTTTGTGCTGGCGACCCACTACTATTGGATGCGGCGTCCAACTACGCGTATGAGCGCTATGAATGGAGCACTGGAGAGTCCAATTCGAGTATTCAAGTTAGTCAAACAGGGACCTATTGGGTCAATGCATACGAACTTGGAGTCAATTTGACGCACAACCCTGGGTTTGAAAATGGAAATACTGGTTTTTCAAGTGCCTACACCTATCATCCCACTCCCGATATTCTAGGGTCCCCATATGGATCTATATACAACGAAGGAACCTATACGGTTTACGATTTGGCGACCACTCCAGTAGTTCATCTAGATTTTTTAGATCTGTGTACGGATCACACTACGGGCAATGGAAATATGATGATGATCAATGGAACTGTAGTGGCAAATGTGAATATCTGGTGCGATAGTTTTAATGTTCAACCCAATACGAATTATCAATTGAGCGCTTGGGTATCATCCCTTACTTCGGGTAACCCGGCACAATTACAGTTTCGGATAGCAGGGGGCATCGTAGGCTCCGTTTTTTCTCCTACAACCAATACCTGCGAGTGGGTTAACCACATCGAACAATGGAATTCTGGTATGGCCACCTATGCGAAAGTGTGTATCGTCAATCAAAACATTAACTCTGGCGGAAACGACTTTGCGCTAGATGACATTACCTTTCGTCCTGTTTGTGTTTACACGGATACCATTCAAATTACTTCGATACCTGGTCCTGTAGTGAATTTAGGCCAAAGTCAAAGCTTTTGTGATGTCAGTAGTCCCTATATTCTCGATGCAGGGAATCCAGGCTCTACTTTTTTGTGGTCAACGGGTGAAACCACACAAACCATTGCTGTCACAAACACAGGTACTTATGGTGTTACAGCTTCTAACGGTACTTGTACATCTACGGATCAGGTTAACATAAGCTTTAATCCAGGCGTCGACTTGGGGCCAGATTTATTTTTGTGCCCAGGCCAAAGTCAAACGCTAAATGCCGCAAATCCACTTTCTTATGAGAACTATTTGTGGAGTACTGGAGCCACTACTGCTACCATCAATGTGAGCCAAAGTGGAACCTATTGGGTAGAGACTGAAAAACTTGGGTCAAGTGTTATAACCAACGGAGACTTTGAGCTTGGGAATACAGATTTTACAAGCGATTACATCTTTGCTCCTGTGCCGCCTGGTGTTTATGGTTCTTTGTCCAACGAGGGAACTTATGGTATATACGTAAATCCAGCTCTGGGACATGCCAATTTTGCAACTTGTTCGGATCATACCTCCGGATCTGGAAACATGATGGTTTGCAACGGATCCCCCGACCCGAATACCAATGTGTGGTGTCAAACGGTGAACGTAGACCAAAACACAGAATATCAGTTTAGCGCATGGGCTACAACCGTTGTAGGGAATAATGCACCTCAATTGCAATTCGAAATCAATAACTCCATACTGGGAGCCATCTTTACGCCTCCTACCAATAATTGTCAATGGAATCAGTTTTTTCAAACTTGGAATTCTGGAATCAACACGACTGCGCAAATCTGCATTTTGAATCAAAATACTGCAGGTGGTGGTAACGATTTTGCTTTGGATGACATCACTTTTAGACCGATTTGTGTAACGAGAGATAGTGTGAACGTGAGTTTTAATGGGGTGGTAGCCAATCTCGGGCCCGATCAGTCAATTTGTGGAACATCTACAACTTTGGATGCTGGAAATCCAGGAGCCAGTTATGCATGGAATACCTCTCAGACGAGTCAAACTATTTCTCCTACCTCAAGTGGTACTTATTCGGTAACAATTACAGGTAATGGCGGGTGTACCGATTCGGATACCGTAAATGTTATGTTAACACCTCCGCCTAATGCAGGCCCCAATGGAGCTGCCACTTTTTGCCAATCTGAAGGAGTGGTTAATCTTAATTTGTTCTTGGACCCTTCTGCCCAAACCAATGGTACCTGGAATGATCCAAACGGTGCAACACAAGGAAACTTAAACAGCCAAGGAATGTTGAATGCATCCACTTTGAACGGTGTTTATACTTTGGCGTACATTAAAATGGCGAATAATTGCCCCAATGAAACGGCTCTCTACACCATTCAGGTCCACCCTAATCCGGTTGTAAATTTAGGTTCGAATCAAACGCTTTGTGCGAATTCACCATTGTTTTTGAATGCAGGAAATTCGGGTGCAACCTATCAATGGAGTACGAATGAAAACACCCAAACAATTTCTGTGCAAACCTCAGGACAGTATTCTGTTTTGGTTACCGCAACAAGTGGTTGTACTGGTGCGGATACGGTGGTTTTAACTTTTCATCCTGTTGCCGACGCTGGACCAGATTCTACTTTACTTTTTTGTGAAATGGACTCTGTGGTTGACCTCGATCAGTATTTGACTTCACAAGCACAGAGTGGCGGAATATGGTCGAACCCAGGTAATTCCTTGAACGGAGCCGTGGCTTTGAACGGAAACTTAAATTTGGTGAATGCGAACGGAATGCATCAGGTATTGTACCGCGTAAGCTCGGGTGTGTGTCCGAGGGATACTGCCGTATATACCTTGCACATTACAGCCACTCCTATGGTTAATTTGGGTCTGGATACGGTATTGTGTATCGGCGAAACGCTTGTTTTAGACGCTCAAAATTCGGGATCTTCGTATTTGTGGAATACGAATGAAACGAATCAAACCATTCAAGTTAGCACAAGTAATACTTACTCAGTGGAGGTGGACAACAATGGTTGTGTCGGTCGAGACACGATTGAAGTTCAATTTTTGGCTCCACCCAATGCAGGAGCTAATAACAACGCTGTGTTTTGTCAATCTGAAAATCCAGAGGATTTGAACACCTATCTTGATCCTAGCGCAAATGCTGGCGGGATTTGGTATGATTCCTTGAATTCGATGAATGGTCAACTCAGTTCACAAGGTTTTTTAGCAACCGCGAGTTTAATAGGGAATTACACAGCGTACTACATTGCACAAGCTGGAAATTGCCCGAATGATACTGCTTTGATTTCTCTAAACGTAGAGCCAACTCCGCAAGTCAATTTAGGAGAGGAGATCATTGTGTGTTCTGGAACAAGTATTACCCTTGATGCAGGAAATGTTGGCGGAATTTACCTGTGGAGTGACAATTCCAGCAATCAAACATTGGATGTTTTTTCTTCAGGTATTTACTTCGTTACTGTTTCCACCCTCAGTGGATGTTCTGATTCAGATACAGTTCAAGTCAGTTTTGGGGCTCAGCCGAATGCAGGTCCTGATACAACCTTGTCTTTTTGCCAGAATGAAAACACAATCGACCTGGATAGTTACCGACCCTTGGGTTCTCAAAATGGAGGTACTTGGGTGGATAACGGTTCCACAAATGGTAATTTAAGTATGCAAGGAATGTTGAATGTTGCCAATTTGAATGGGAGCTTCACCCTATATTATATTAAAACTGGTTTAAATTGTCCTGTTGATTCAGCAACATACACCGTTTCAGTATTTCCGAATCCCGTTATTGATTTAGGAACCGACCAAAACCTCTGTGAAGGAAGTTCAGTGACCCTCGATGCTCAAAATGCAGGGGCTACTTTTGTCTGGAATACTGGTGATCTTACGCAGACGATTCAACCTACATCTACTGGTTGGTTTGCCGTTACTGTAACCAATGCTGGAGGTTGTTCCGAATCCGATACTGTAAATCTTACTTTTTATCCTTCACCTCAAGCTGGATTGGATAGTTCTTTGTCTTATTGTCAGTCGGTGGGTAGTGTGGATTTATTTACTCAATTGCAAAGTCAAGCCGATGTGAGCGGAACATGGTACGATGGGAATGGCATGCTAGCTGGGAGTTTGGATAATTTTGGAAACTTAGATGTGACCAACTTGAATGGAACTTACTCTTTGATTTATATCGTATCAGGTGCCAATTGTCCAAATGATACGGCACATTACAGTCTGGTGGTTGCTAGCGATGCCCCGGTAGATCTGGGACCTGATCAAAGTGTTTGTCAGGGAGAGGTAATTGTCTTGAATGCTGGAAATCCAGGGAGTACTTATTCATGGAGTAACGGTGCTCAGTCGCAAACGATTCAACCAACTACTTCTGGGATTTATTCCGTTTCAGTGGTAACGCCAGAAGGTTGTTCTGGTGGAGATGAGGTGACTCTCAATTTTTCGCCAGCCCCTTTTGCTGGACAGGATTTGAATTTGGATTTTTGTCAAAGCGATGGTTTGGTCAATTTGTACAACTATCTGAGTGGTTCAGCTCAAGGAAGTGGAACTTTCCAGAATCCTTCTAATTCTGCAGGTATAGCTTATCAAGGAAATGGAAACTTGAATCTTTCTTCACTAACAGGAAACCATGATTTTTATTACATAAAAACAAGTCCTAACTGTCCGAATGATTCCGCTTTATACAGTGTTACAGTTTATGAAAATCCCTCTGTTGATCTAGGGCCAGACCAAAATGTATGCGCAACGAATGTTATTACCTTGGACGCACAGAATGCTGGAGCAACTTATCAATGGAGTACGGGTGAAACTACGCAAAGTATTCAAGCGCTTTCTTCTGGAAATTATCAAGTAACGGTTACAACAGGGGGGATTTGTTCTGCGAATGATAATGTGAACATCAATTATAACCCAGCTCCAAACGCAGGATCTGATTCTGCCTTGGTTTTCTGTAACAATATGGGCAGTGTTAATTTACTGAATCACGTTTCGCCAAGTGCAGAATCGGGAGGAAGTTTTCATGATCCCTTTAATGCTTCAAATGGTGCCTTGCAATTCAATACGTTAACGACTTCAACTACAGCTGGAACATTCGACCTCTACTACGTGAAAACGGGAGTGGCTTGTCCCAACGATTCGGCAACGTATCAAATAACCATCAATCGCAATCCTTACGCTGGTTTGGACGCCAATGAGCATATCTGCCGCGTTATGGGCGACCAGTTGGATTTGAATAGTCTAACAACTCCCATTCAGAATGTTGGAACTCCGTATTGGGAGGAAGTTGGGAACAATGCTGGAGTTGAATTCGATCCAAGTTCGGGGGTATTGAACACAGGGAATTTAAATCAAGGGGGGTACGATTTCTTATTTATTATGGTGGCCGATTCGACTTGTCAGAATGATACTGCGACTATTTCACTACAATTAAGCGAAATACCCATTGTGGATTTCTCAGCAGATGAGACGAACGGGTGTGAACCAATGATTGTGAATTTCACGAATTCAAGTACCTACAATGGTATAACCGAGTTTGAATGGAATTTTGGAAACGGCATTCAATCAACACTGGAAAACCCTTCATCCGTCACCTTTAATACGGCTGGTTTGTATACGGTTTCTTTGAAAATTACAGTTGACAACCTTTGTACCGATGAACTTGTACTGACGGATTTGGTCGAAGTTTATGGCTTGCCAATTGCTGAGTTTAATTTTCAGTCTACAGATCTATCAGCAGAAAACCCAGCCACCACCATGATCAATTTATCGTCCAACTATACCAGTTCTTTCTGGGATTTTGGTGATGGAATCAACAGTACGGATGACAGTCCGGATCATACCTTTCCACTTGATCATGGGGGAGAATATCAAGTGACTCTCATCGTGAGCAATGATGGTGGATGTGTAGATTCTGTTTCTTACACGATTGGGGTGAAAAATCCGGATATGACCTATTTTGTGCCCACGGCCTTTACTCCTGATGGAGATCAGTTCAATCAGTATTTTAAACCCGTAATGACAGCAGGTTTTGAACCAGCATCGTATCGAATGGAAATTTACAATCGTTGGGGTGAGCTGTTGTTCGTGACCCAAGATTTGGAGACAGGGTGGGATGGAACCTACAAAAATGTGATGGTTCAGTCGGGAGTTTACGTTTGGAAAATCTATTTCACCGACCTAGAAAACGATGAAAAATACGAGCAAATAGGGCAGGTTTCACTCTTGCGATAATTTCCTTAGTTTCGACGTATGAAGAATGCTTTAACGCTCTTGTTTCTTTTGGTTATATCTGCCGCTCAGGCACAAGAATGGACCTTTACAGAGGCGCATGATCAATATTTGGAACTGGTTCAAGACAATGAGTTCAATGGCAGAAATCTGCGCATTCTTCAATTCTTGAAGTCTGAAAATAGGCTAAAGGGTTTGTCGGATAATGATTATCTACATTTGCTTAAAGTGGTGCAGTCGGATGTGGTAGATCAACGTCCAAACGATGTGGAACTCTATTATTTTCTGGGGAAGGAGTTTGATCGTCTCCAGCGCTATACCCTGGCATTTCCACTGTATTACAAAATTTCGAAAGAGATCGAAAATGGAGGGAGACCTCTGTCGTTCAATTGTGATTTCTACAAGACCTTTGGTGCGCTCTATTTTGAATTGGGCCGCTTGGATGAAGCCGAAGTGTTCTTTGAGAAGTCTTCGGGATGTGCTTCGGAAAAAGACCTCTTGCGAATAGAAATTGACTTTCATCTCGGACTTTTGTCACGTGAAAGAGGAAATACACCACTGGCTCTAAAGCTCTTATCCAGCTCCCTAGAGTTGGCTCATGAGTTGCGCAATAAGAGTTGGATCGGTAAATGTTCGGGTGAAATAGGAAAGTTGTACATCCAAGAAGAAAAGGCCGAAGAAGCAAAAAAGTGGATTGACAAAGCCTTGGTTTTAGCCTATGAAACCAAGAACAACGCTGCTATTCTGAGAGCAAATTTGGATCGTTTGCAACTGGCATTGATTACCAAAGATTGGACCGAGGCTAATGCAAGGATGAGGTATTTGGATGAAGCTTTGTTGAATCGTCATTCCATCAAGATCCGTGCAGAGTATTACAGTTTGAGATCAAAATGGAACGAGGAATTAGGGAATTATCAGAAGGCTTTGGTAGACTATCGTTCTTTTCGATCGCTCAATGATAGTCTTTTGAAACAACAAGATTTGGTGGCAATTACCAACGCCGAATTTCAATATGAATACGAAAAGAAGCAAGTAGACTATCTGCTCTTGGAGGAAAAAAAACGCTCTGAAACCTTTTTGAAATGGTTTTTGTTTCTGTTGTTGGTCATCCTCGCCTTTGGAGTTGGAATCATCTTTCGCCAAATTCAAACCAAGCGAAAACAAGAAATGGAAATTTTTGAGTTGAAAAATCAGCAAATGCAAGAAACGCTGAACAAGACTGAAAATGAACTGAAGAACGTTGTCCGCAATTTGATCGATAAAAACAAGGTGCTGAATGAACTGACAGCCGAAATTGAGAATTTGCACAAGCAACAAGAAGACGGGAAGGATACCAGTAAAAATGAGGAGTTATGGGACCAATTACAGTCTTTTACCCTGCTTACGGAGGAAGATTGGGTGGAATTCAAACGCTTGTTTGAAAAACGCTTCAGTGGATTTTTTGATTATTTCCAATCCAAGTTTCCAGATATCACGAATGCCGAAATGCGCATGGCAGCCTTGTTGAGGTTAAACCTGGAAAACATTGAGATGGCCAAGGCTTTGGGGATTTCACCTGATTCGGTTCGTAAAACGAACTTGCGTTTGAGAAAGCGATTGAATATTGAGGATCAGAGGGAATTGTTGGAACTTATTCACAGCATCGGCTAAAAAGGGCTTTCATCTGAATTCCTTAGGCCTAGAATTGGCGGGTTGAATTTTGGTTTCTAAGGGCAATTTTGTATTTCAATGCGGCGGACCAGGTCGAAAAATAAAGGCAAGATCTTTGGTAAGTGAATCAAAGGCTCCCAATTGTCCTTCATAACAAAGGTTTTTGATGTCCAAAAAGTGGTGAAGATGCTGTTCTTCAATTTCGAGCTGCAATCGGGTCAATTGGTTCAGTAAAGAATCTTTGATTTGAGGGTCGTACCCCGAACCAAGCGTACCAAAAAGTTCCCCTTTTGTTTTTCTCAATTGCGCATCCAGTTGGTGGATTCTTTGTCGGTGAACATTGATTAATTGGTCGTATACCTTGATTTGTTGCGGTTCAAACTCGAGCCTTTCTATGATGATTGTGCGAGGTTTGTCGTGAAACCTACGTGAAGGTTTGTTGCTGAAAAACAGTACCAAAGCAACTACATTGGTGATAACGAGGCAGACGATTACCCAGAGAAAAAAGGAATTCTTATTCATGATACAAATCGTTTGAAACACTAGGAATAAGGAATTGGATGCCTGTTGAATCATCCTGCATAGTTTGAAAGAGTTGCCATCCTTCGATAGCAATCAAGCAAATAAAAATGGCCGCAACCGCTCGAACCCAAGACATCGGCACGGTCGCTACTTCAAACTTTCCAATTTTCAGTTGAATGCGATCATATAAATCCGATGGTGGACTTACGGGCTTGATTTTATTTAAAATTTCGAGTTCTTTCATGCTCATTTATTTAGACGACAAGTGATTACCCCCTCCTTTGTTTTTCGCCAATATTTTTTTCAAATTGGATTTGGCCCTTTGGTACAATGATTCAACCGCTTTTGGACTGAGGTTCATTATTTTGGCCACTTCGGCCTGCGAAAGTCCTTCCATTCTCAAAAGAACAAGGGCTGTTTTTTGGCTTTCTGGGAGTTGATATATCTGTTTCAACAACTCCTCCAATTGTTCTTTTTCTTCCAATTCTATCCCTGGATGATTCAGCTGAACTGGGACGTTTCTTTTCGCCTCTTCATCACTTTTGAACAAGCGTAGAAAACTGCGTTTTTGACGGTTTCTTGCTTTGATAAAATCGAGGGATTTATTGATCGTGATTCGATATATCCAAGTGGAAAGAGTGCTTTCCTCCTTGAAGGTCTCCATTTTTTGATATACCGATAAAAACACATCTTGCGTAACCTCGGCCGCATCTTCAGCATTCAGAACGTATTGCAAAGCCAAATTAAAAACGCGTTTTTGATGGGTCTCAAAAATTTGTTTCAATGCTATTTCCTTTGGATCGCGACTCACTCGGTATTATCAGAAACGAAGCTAAACAAAAAAAGGGCTTTGCCAACAGACAAAGCCCTTTATCAAAATGATCTTGTTTTTACTTAGAAAGTCCTCCAGCGATAATCTCTATGCCGTTTTTCAAACAGTTGTAATAATCTCCTTTTTCAAACAAAGGAGCCATTTTATCGTTGGCTTTTTTGAGCTCATTACCGTCAATTTTGAAGGTCATATCCGAGCCCAAACAGATTTTTACCTTCTTAAAGTTTTTACCAAGAACGAATAAAATAGCATTCGTCTTGTCCTTGTGGTTGATTCCCCAATAGTTGGCAAGAACCATTGAGTAATCGTCAATTGAACGGTAAGGTTCGATCGACTTGACCGTTACCACATAGATTTCAGTTTTGTGCTTTGCATTTTGTTCCTCGATCATCTTCATCAAATTCTTTTCTTGATGATTGCTTAGAATGCCTTCATAATCATTCACAAAGCCGTTGGGCTGAGGGAAGTTGTCATTCTTTACATCGACTGGTTGAACATTGGTTGTGTCTCTTACACCGTAAAGTGTAAATGAGCTAATCAAAAGTGCCAGTGAGAACAATGCAAGTAATTTGTGGGTTGCGTTGTGTTTCATTTGATTAATATTTACAGTGAAAATTTACTTTGATTAAAAGCCTTTATTTCAATGAATATGAATTGTTTATTACGTAACGATTAAAGTTTTGTTACAAATCCGACCTACAATTTACGTCACTTTTGCTTTAATAGCAAAATTTGTTCGTTTGCAAATTGTCCCTGATCTGAATCGGCAAACAAGCGAACCATTTCATAATAGCGAATGGCGCTGTTGTAATCTCCCTTGAGTTTATAGATATAAGCGATATTACCCATGATTGTTGGGTTCTCAGGTTCCTTGTTCTCAGCCATTAGCATCACCTCCAATGCTTTGTCGTATTCTTCTGTCAGTATATAAGCGATACCAAGGTCGTTGTAACTTTGCATGTGGTCAGGATAATGAGCCAAAACTTCATCCGCAATCACCCGCATGTGGGAGAGTAAAGCATCGTCTCCTGATTCAAATAAATGTGCTTGAAATTGATCTATTCCCTTGAGGAAGGCTAATTCACCACCTACGAACACGGTGTGATCGGTCCACTTCCAATGGTTGCCAATGGTTTTGGAGTATTTGATGGTCTTGATAATTTCATCGGTAAAACGGACCCACTTGCCCGATTTTTCATAGGCTGAAATGATACCGTAACGCATGTCGAGGCGATTAGGGTAAAGCTCAATTCCTTCTTCTATTTTCTCTAGGGCTTTGTTGAACAACGACAAGTCGTAATTTACTTTGTTATCGAGATAACCTATTTGCTGGCCTGAAGTTGTCTTGAATTCAAAATTGTCCAAACCACCATTTTCGTTCACAAAAAGTTGCTCACTTTCAGCTAATTTGAAAAAGTAGTTGAAATAACATATGAACAAATCAGGATTCTTGGGCTCTTCTAACTCCCAATTGGAAAGGATTTCCTTTTGTTTAGCCGTATCGCCAACAGAAAAGGAACGCATGAAGTTGACTCGGTGATTCTGACCGATAACCTCATTGGATGCGAATAGTGAGAGGGTTAAGCACAAGATAAATAATTGCGATTTCATAGCTTCTTTCTTCAATTAGACGTTGCGGTAGGAAAGCTTACTGTGCTTGTACGTAGAAAGTTACGAAAAAGTTATCCTGACTACTAACGAAGCGGTGAAATGTTAATGTTCTTTTGCTTAAATCCAGTTTCTCTTGTTGAGCAAGTTTTGAATGTGAGCGAAGTGATGTTGGCAATGCCAAGCATAGTTATACAAACTTTCACGTAGGGTGAAATTCTTCTTCGCCTCGGGGTGGTAATATTGTCTCCTAAAATCTTCGTCCTCCAAAGAATCCAAAAGAAAGATCCATCTCGCATGTACGTTTTCAAGAATGTGCAAGGATAGATTGGGATCCAAAAAGGTATAGTCTGGACTCTCTGCCCAAAGGGCTTCTGAATAAGGTCGAATGGTCGGAGTATCCTCGGTCAGGGCTAATTTAAAACGGATAAAACCGTTCATGTGACTATCCGCACAGTGGTGTACCACCTGTCGAATGGACCATCCATCTTTTCGATAAGGGGTGTCCAACTGTTCATCGGAAAGGTTCTTGATCAAATCGCGAATGGCCATGGGAAAGGTTTGAAGAATGTTTTTACAATCTTCTATATCGATATCCTCAACATCTTTCGGGATGGACATCTTACCAATGGGGTATCTTGTGGTCTGAAATTCCATTTTTACTGTCTGAAAATTACGGATTTAGTTGAATTAGTCAAACCGTTTTTACTTCTTTTTGATTTCGAATCAATGACGAGTTTCCTATCAAGCATCCAACAAGAGCTAGAAAGACGATTGAATACGGTTGCGACCATCTTGGATCTCTTTTTCTGGAAGCATAGGTTACAAGGCGTCCAATGAAGTGAATGGAAATAAGTTTATAGTTTTTCCTATTCACCAACCCTCGCTAAAATTCAAGTAAGTTTATTTTTCCGCTAGATTCTTTCATCCTAAGAAACGGAAGAAGCTATTTATTGGGGTTTAATTCATTGATAATCAACTGTTTTATTGCATTGATTTATTTTTTATCGATATAATTTTGATTTTTCAAAAATGTTTTATGAATATTTGCACCGTCATTATCCAAGCGGCTAATGATTTATAAAGAAGAGGCGAGAGACAGGCTCAATGACCCTCTGGCAACCAACTATAAGCCCGTACTTTGACGGGTTGGAAAATCGGTGCCAATTCCTGATTATATAAATTAATTGGCAATGCAGAATTCAATTTACATTTCGAGAAAGCAAGCGTCCGTTCTAGGACCAATTCAGGGTACGACTTCAAATTTTTTAGTTTCCACTTTTATTTGGCGGCGAATGCAGGCCATTTGTTGTTGCTGTTGTCATAGCTAACAAACTGGTTTTTTCCACTATTCACTCTGCGATTTACTTCGCCCGTTAAATCATATTATCATGCATACAATTAAAGGTTCAGAGCCCTTTGTGCTCGAAAATAATCAAGTCATTCCGTCGTGGACAATCGGTTTTAATACCTACGGAAAACTCAATGAAAATCGCGATAACGTGATATGGGTTTGTCACGCACTTACCGCCAATGGCGATGTTCTCGACTGGTGGTCAGTCCTTTTTGGAAAGGATAAATTGTTTGATCCGAACGAGTATTTCATCGTTTGCCCCAATATGCTTGGAAGCTGTTATGGAAGTACTGGTCCAGCCAGCGGAGAGGGGAGTCAAAAGGCTTTGTTAAACGACTTTCCGGATATTACAACCAGAGATCAGGCAAAGTGGCATGCGCTTTTGCGCGAGAAATTGGGCCTTCAAAAAATAAAGGTTTTAGTGGGGGCTTCTTTGGGAGGACAACAAGCCTTGGAGTGGTCCATTTTGGAGCCGAATACCTTTGAGAAACTCTTGTTGATTGCAACCAATGCCCAACATTCGGCCTTCGGTATTGCCTTCAACGAAAGCCAGCGCTGGGCCATCGAGAATGATCCAAGTTTTTACAATGGTCTTATCGATGGAGGTAAACAAGGTCTGGCACTAGCTCGATCCATTGCTATGATTTCATATAGAACTTACGAAGGATATCAGAGCACACAGGGAGAGGAAAATACCGACAAAAGCAAAGGTTTTTTGTCGGCCAATTACCAACGCTATCAAGGTGACAAACTGGCCAAGCGCTTTTCGGCCCATTCATATCATTTGCTGTCGCGTGCAATGGATAGCCACAACGTATCACGCGGGCGAGAAACTTGCGAGGAGGCCTTGAGTCAGGTAAAGGCAGAAACCTTGGTAATTGGGATTTCGAGTGATCAACTTTTTCCAGTACAAGAACAACAGTTTTTGGCCAAGAACATTCCGGATGCCCAATACATGGAAATAGATTCACGCTTTGGTCATGACGGTTTTTTAATAGAGGGAAAACAACTCTCGGTCATTATCAATTGGTTTTTAACCAAGGGAGAAACCACCACAATAGAACAATTAATAGATAAAAAAAGAAACACAGTTACGCTTTAATAAGAAGGAAAATGAGTAAAAAATTGAACATAGGATTGGTCGGGTTTGGATGTGTAGGGTCAGGTTTGTACGACGTATTGAATCGATCGAATTTGATTGATGCAAAAATCAAACGCATCGTTGTACAAGATCCGAAAAAGGAGAGAAGTATCGATCAAAGTTATTTTTCGTTTGACATCAACGATATTCTGAACGATCCAGAAATCAACGTGGTGGTGGAGTTGATTAACGACAGCGCCAGTGCCTTCGAAATTGTGAGTCAAGCACTGAAGAAAGGAAAGGACGTAGTAACGGCAAACAAGAAAATGTTGGCCGAATACCAAGCTGAGTTGATTCCTTTGGCCAAGGAGAACAAAGTGTCCCTCTTGTACGAAGGAGCAGTAGCTGGGTCCATTCCCATCATTCGAAACTTGGAAGAATATTACAACAATGATTCATTGACATCGGTTGAAGGAATTCTCAATGGTACAACCAACTACATTCTCACACAATCCAATAGTGGAATTGGCTATGAAGAAGCATTGAAATCTGCTCAAGAATTGGGGTTTGCAGAAGCTGATCCAACGCTGGATGTGGATGGTTTCGACTCCAAGTACAAATTGGTCTTGTTGCTCAAGCATGCCTTTGGAATCACCGTTGCGCCCAAGGAAATTTTGAATGTGGGAATCAGAGGAATTTCAGAAAAAGAAGTGGCTTATGCTGGCGAAAAAGGCTATCGAATCAAACTTTTATCCAGAGCTGAAAAGATTGGAGACCAGGTAGTGTCCTTCGTTGCGCCTCACTGCATTTCGGATCAACACTCGGCTTATAATGTCCACAACGAATTCAATGCCGTGGTTGTAGAAGCTCTTTTTTCGGATAAACAGTTGTTTTACGGAAAAGGCGCTGGAAGTCACCCTACAGGATCG
Source organism: Crocinitomicaceae bacterium (assembly GCA_025210175.1). Taxonomy (GTDB): domain Bacteria; phylum Bacteroidota; class Bacteroidia; order Flavobacteriales_D; family Crocinitomicaceae; genus UBA2040. The sequence continues at coordinate 21,344 of JAOASF010000066.1, forward strand.
GCCGTACTGTCGGATGTTTCAGCTCTCAAATTCGATTATCAATACGAATACCGCAAGGCGCAATCCAATGGCGGCTTGAAATACACGACCGATGCCTTCATCAAGGTATACATCGGTTCGAAGTATGTTAATGCAATTGAAGAAGTAGCCTTTTACTCCGTTGAAGAAACTTTTCAGAGTGCGGCCTATTCTTTTCAAGTAGGTTGGGTCAAACTAGAGGTACTCTTCGATTTGAACTTGAATGCCAGAAAGGACCTGTCGCTTTTGGTTTTGCCAGATAGCATACAAACAGAAAAAGGCCTGAGCGAATTGATCGAGAAAAATTTATTCATTTACGAAAATCAGAACTAATGGAAAATTGGTTGCCTTGGTATGTTGCAGGACCGTTAATAGGCTTGAGTGTTCCATTTCTTTTACTATTGAAAGGAAAGGCGCTTGGCATGTCGTCTGGGCTCCGATGGTTGGCACACTTACTTCCTTTGAACCTTTCTTATTTGCAAGAAGAGACAAAAAAGGATCAGTGGCAGTTTGAAGTAGCCCTGGGACTCGTAGCGGTGGGGTCGATCTTCGGAATTTTTGATTTTTTACCGAGTAATCAAGATCCAGAGATTTATCAATACGCGAATATTATCCCCCTCTTCATAGGAGCATTCCTAGTGGGCTTTGGGGCAAGAATGGCCGGAGGGTGCACGGCTGGACACTGTATCATGGGCAATGCTCAATTTTCACCGTCCTCCTTGCTGGCTACCATCGGCTTTTTTGTTGGCGGATTATTGTCGTCTCACGTCATTATTGATCACCTTTTAAACTGGAAATGAAAACAATAGGATACATCTTTTTTGGTGCATGGTTTGGAGCTGTTTTACTCTTGTCGGGCGCGTTTTCTTGGACCGTAGTTTATGACATGTTTCACTTTCAATCCTTTCACATGTACGGACTTCTCTTTTCGGCAATACTCACTGCGGCTTTGGGGGTGTTGGTGATCAAGAAGCGCAAACCGAAGGACTTCAAAGGCAGAGATATCCAATTTCAGCCAAAACCACTGGAGTGGAAAAAGAATTTAACAGGTGGTATTTTGTTCGGAATGGGATGGGGAATTACCGGAGCATGTAGTGCTCCCCTATACATTTTGGTAGGAAAGTATCCGGGTCTTGGCTTGTTGTTATTGGCCGGTGCTGTATTAGGTGTTGTTGGATATGCTTTTTACCTTCAACCATTCACCTTTAAAAAAGTAAGCAAATGAAAATAGAATTGAGAAGGGTCAACAAGGCTTTTCATTTTGAAGCCAAAGACTCGGAAGGTTTTTCGATCCAAATAGATGCCAACCCTCAAATAGGAGGAGAAGGCAAAGGAACTCGTCCAATGGAATTGCTTCTGATGGGAATAGGTGGATGTGCGAGTATTGACCTCGGTCTTATTCTCCGCAAGCAAAGACAGGAACTGTTGGATTACAAAATGGAAGTAGAAGCCCAGCGAAATCAGGAGGTTCCGAAACAGTTGACCAAGGTCACTCTCCACTTTCATTTGTGGGGTAAACTCGATGCTTCTGCGGTAGAAAAAGCCATTGTACTCACACTACAAAAATACTGTTCCGTTATCCTGAGTCTTAATCCCTCAATACCAGTAGATTATTCATATACCATTCACCCCAATACATGAGAAAAGAAACTTTAGCCATTCGGGCCCAATACGAGAGAAGTTCGAACAACGAACACAGTGTACCTCTCTACATGACCAGTAGTTATGTTTTCGAGGATGCTGATGATATGCGAGAACAATTTGCGGAAGAAAAGGAAGGACACATTTACTCGCGTTATGCCAATCCTAACGTTGAAGAGTTCATTCAAAAGATGGCCCTTTTGGAGGGCGCTGAAAATGGATGGGCTACAGCTACAGGTATGGCTGCCGTGTTCACCACCTTTGCATCCTTGCTCGAAAGCGGAGACCACATTGTTGCATGTCGTTCGGTTTTTGGGAGCACACATCGCTTGTTTACTGAAATTTTACCAAAGTGGAATATTCAAACTAGTTATGTCGACTTCAGTGACTACGAGGGATTTGAAAGGGCTATTCAGCGACAAACAAAAATGATTTATGTTGAAACGCCAAGTAATCCTGGGTTGGAAATCATCGACTTGAAAAAATTGGCTGCCATAGCACGAGAAAAGGGAGTGTTGTTGGTGGTAGACAATTGTTTCGCAACTCCGCTCTTACAACAACCCTTGCTTCTGGGAGCCGACATAAGCATTCACTCTGCCACCAAGTACATCGATGGTCAGGGAAGAACGCTCGGAGGGGTTATACTTGGATCCAATGCCTTGATTCAAAAAGTGAAGGCTTTTGCTCGTCACAGTGGACCCGCCATGAGCCCTTTCAATGCCTGGGTTTTGTCAAAGTCTCTGGAAACATTAGACGTTCGCTTGGAAAGACATTGTAAAAATGCACTGGAAATAGCCAAGCGATTGGAGAAAGTTGAACAAGTGAAATGGGTAAAATACCCTCATTTAGAAAGTCATCCGCAGTATCGCATTGCCAAGGAACAAATGAGCGCCGGTGGTGGAATTGTGAGTTTTGAAATAGACGGTGGAGTAGAGGCAGGCAAAAAGTTTTTGAATGGTTTGCGCTTGTTTTCGCTTACGGCTAACCTTGGCGACGTAAGAAGTATTGCAACACATCCAGCTTCAACCACCCATTCCAAACTAACACCTGAGGAACGACTGGAAGCGGGAATAGCAGATGGTCTGGTTCGTTTGTCGATTGGTTTGGAGCACATAGAAGACATCTGGGAAGATCTTAAGACAGCCTTTGCCTGAATGGCGTCTTATGTTTGTTAACTTGTGAATAGAGCGGTATTTCCTTTGCCGCTCTATTTTTTTGTAGTCTGCATAAATATTTAATTAACTTTGCATGCATACTATTTCCCACCCTTTTCACGTCCTCATTTGATACGATTGTTTTAGTTAGACGTTAGTTATGGTTATGTTCGTTCATGCGGGTGTTTATCGCCCCAAGCATAATAAGACGACAAGTGAATTTGAAAGCTTAACGGCCGTTCAAGAGTTGGCGAAGTTTCAAGATGGTAGAATAAAAATCACCTATATCGCCTGTTGCTTAGTTCTTATGGGGTATGTAATTGAATTATTCAATTATTGGGATGAAACCACCGGTTTTCGCTTGCTCTCTCATTTTGGCTGCATTTTGGCCTCTTTGGTTAGTTTAGGTCTCCTACTCAAGGATGCAAAAAACAAATTTGCCTTGGCTTTTTGCATAGCCACTTATTCCATGGATTTCAATTTGCTATTGAACTTTGTAAATGTACAAACCTTCGCAGAATCGGTAGGTTTGGCGCCCAACGAGTTCTTTTTGAGATCCTTGTTTTTCGTACTCTCCAGTGTGGCTTGTGTCGGGTTTATTGCTGATAAAAAACATGTCTTGCTGCAAAGTTCCTTTTTGGTAGGTATGATTGTGTATGAAAGGTTGTTCATCAACGATGCTTTCATCCATCAAAATTTCCCACTACTTTTTGGTTTAACCATAGGTATAGGCACCATTATCTATTATATCGGAAAAAATGCCGATCAGTTCATTAGGGGGTTGTACTTGGCCAATAACCAACTCGAAAGGAAAGAACAGGAAATAAGGGAACAGGTGGGTTATTTGCAAAATCTGTCAGAAACGGTAATCAACCTTTCTAAAATTTCACTTTCTAAAAACCTAATGGAAAAGGTGGAGGACAATGATCTCACAGAGGTACTGCGATTGATTGCTGCACAAACAGAAGGGACGCGAGTGAAGCTTTGGAGTTGGGATGAAAACCAAATGAGCTTTCATTCCAAACTAGTTTTTGATCAAGGAGAGCCACAGTATGAAGACGATACCTTGAATAAATGGGAGATCGGAAGTCTTGCTTTGGCCTTACATACACAACCCTTTGTGCAAATTGATGATGTACGAAATGACAACCGATTCCATTTGAGTGAAATCACTTATTTCCAGGTAAAGAGAGTTCGATCGGCGCTCTTCGTTCCGATAAAAATTGGACAGGAGATAATCGGTATACTTTCTCTTGAAAAAATTGGAAAATGTAAACCATGGCGAGTCGAACAAGCCTTGATTTTACAGGCTGCATCGGATCAAATTGCCTTGTTTCGAATGAATGCCATCAATGGTGATTTGATCAGAAATGTGAAGAAAAAGAACGATGAAATTTTAGATAGCATCCATTACGCCAAACGTCTTCAGAATGCAATTTTGCCACCAAAGAAATTAGTTGAGAAGTATTTTTTTAACTCCTTTATACTCTACAAACCAAAGGATATTGTAGCAGGAGATTTCTATTGGATGGAAGTCATGAACGGTAAAGTATATTTTGCCCTTGCTGATTGTACCGGGCATGGTGTACCTGGGGCAATTGTTAGTGTAATTTGTTTGAATGCCCTCAATTTAAGTACAAAAACGCATCGACTGACGCAGCCTGCCCATATCTTGGAAAAAACCAGAGATATCGTCATTGAACAGTTCGAAATGAGCGATGTGGATATTTACGACGGAATGGATATTTCGCTGTGCGTTTATGATTTGACTACAAAAAAACTCACCTGGGCAGGAGCGAACTCTCCCTTGCTGCACTACAAAAAGGAAACCAAGGCACTGATGAGGTATGCAC
>JAOASF010000067.1 GCA_025210175.1 Crocinitomicaceae bacterium
ATCATGGCTGAGTCATCAATTTCGCAATCTTGTCCAGTAATGGAAGTCAACTGCGGTTCAAACGGACGAAAATGACGGTTGATTTGATTAAAATCATCAAAAGGGGTTTCTGAAACCAATAGACCTTTTCCTTCGGGACAATCGACCTCTTGATCAATCAGAATGGTCGTTGCTGCCGAGTTCAAAGCCTTGCTGTAATACTTGGGATGGTCAACAAAAACCAAGTCACCGGTAACCACACGATGAATTTCATTGATTCCAGTAATCTCGTGTTTCGGATCACCTACGTATTTACATCCTAAAAACTCTGCTAATTCCGCTAAAGTGATAGCTTGAGAAAGTTTCATAATAACCCATTTTAGCAAATGTACGGCTGGAAATCAAGGCAAATCGGAGCAGTCTTAAAACTTATCCGCTACGCACTGTTAATCTCTTCAAATGAACCAAATACACAGCTCAGTGTACGGAAGGCAAAACAAAAATTATGAAGATTATTACCCTCCTCTTGAGCCTCGGATTTTTTACCCTAATCGGGCATTCACAAACCAAAAGCATCTTTGCCAAAAGACATGAAATGAACTCCTTTTGTGCCGGCTTGGACCACGTAGAAACCAACCTAGGTATGGCGCCCGAAAGGTGGGTTCGTCATTCGGAATTAAAAAAAATCACCAAAATCAACGATTCCGTCGTGGTTATGGAAACCGACTTGAGTTGTGAGGAAAAATTAAGCCGCGAACAAACCAAATGGAGACCAGGAAAGGACACAACGCTCAATCATCCTGTCTTTACAGCAGACATTCCTGTGGATAGCATGCGCCGAATTTTGCAAGAAACGTACTTCTTTGAAAACGACATGGCCGAAGTCAAGTTTGAAGGATTCGACACGAAACCGAATAACAAGTCCAGATTAAAAACGCCAAAGGATGAGCAGACAGATCAACCTCCTACCAAAAATGAGGATAGATTCCCAAGCAAAAAGAAGTCGAAACGTCCTTTGGGTACTTGGGTTTTGATTATCGTATTACTCACCTCAGCTGCCGGCGTTACTCAATTGAAATGAAAAACCAACTACGCTTTGCCTGGTTGTTCACCGCCCTACTTTGTCCTTTTCAATTTGCCTTTTTGGCCCCCAAGGACCACTGGATCATTCAGCAAATACAAGAGCTTTTTCATACCAAGATGGACTTCCATTCTGACTCCTTGGAATTGTGGCTAAGTATTCCTGTCCTCTTTTTACTCGGTTTGTTGTTGGCTAAAATCCTCAAGAACAGACTTTCTCCGATCAACTTAGGAGAATGGACGGCCTGGGTCGTTGCCGTTGTGTTGATTTACTACGGCGCTGACAAAATCAAAATGGAACAGTTCCCAGATGCGGAGGTGAATTTGCTGTACAAACCCCTGCATGAATTCAGTAAAGACTTGTTGTTTTGGACCAGCATGGGCACCTCCACTTTATTCAACTTGGTGGCTGGCTGCTTGGAATTGCTAACGGCCGTATTGTTGATTTTTCCTTCCTCCAGAAAAATTGGATGGATGGTAGCTTGCCTTTCGTTTGGCTTCATTTTATTGCTCAATCTCAGTTTCGATATATCCGTAAAGGCCTTTGTTTCCTTCTTTTTCAGCATTTGTCTACTTGAAGGCCTTCCATCCTTCAGGCGATTGGTTATCTATCTATGGGATCGGCAAGAGAAAAACAACCTTACCGTTTTCGCAAGAATCGTCGCCTTGAACCTATTGGCCATCGTGGCCTTATACCCCTTTGAAGATTCCAGAGTGGAGGAACACATTTATTCTTTTGAAGACGGAAAATTATTTATATCCGAACAAGGGTATTGGATAGAAAAATATTCAGATGGACAGGTCGTTCAAGCACGAATTCTCGAACAAAAAGATTCAGAATACTGGCTACTTCTAGCAGGAAACGAACGCATTTATCGACGTCTAGCAAAAGAAAAGGATGAGGCTTATTCAACCTCATCCTTGTTCAATCGTCAACTTATTTTAAAAGTGGAATCCATTCCTCAAATAGAGGATCCACTCACTTTTGTTTCTCCTTAGTAAGCTAGCAAATTCTCCAAAGCTGTTTTTACTTTCTCAGCATTTGGAAGCAAGGTAGCTTCTAATGTACTGTTCAATGGAATCGCTGGGGTATCAACCGAACCAACAATCTGAATGGGTGCATCCAAGTAGCGGAAATTATCGCGTTGAATTCTACCAGCTAGACCTAATGTGAAGTTACATTCAATCGATTCTTCTGTCACCAAAAGCACTTTTCCATGTCTTTGGGCTACCTCATTCATGATATCATGATCCAACGGAAGCAAAGTTCTCAAGTCGATGATTTCAACTTGATCTTTGAACTCTTTACACGCATTCAATGACCAGTAAACGCCCATTCCGTAAGTAATAATCGCACAAGATTCGCCAGCCTCAACCGCTTCCTTGCTTGCCTCTTGAACAACACGTCCTTTACCGAAAGGCAAAACGTAATCTTCATCTGGCTCAATGGACATTGCACCTTCCGTTCCTGGAATTTTGGACCAATACAAACCTTTGTGCTCCAACATCACCACTGGATTTGGATCGTAAAAGGCTGATTTCATCAAACCTTTCAAATCCGCTCCAGTAGAAGGATAAGCGATTTTAACCCCACGAATGTTTGTCAACACTGACTCAACAGACGAAGAGTGATATGGACCACCAGAACCGTAGGCACCGATTGGAACTCGAACGATACAGCTAACCGGCCATTTACCGTTTGACAAATAATTTGAACGGCTCACTTCGGTGAACAACTGGTTTAGACCTGGCCATATGTAATCCGCAAACTGAACCTCAACGATCGGTTTCAATCCAGCAGCTGACATTCCAACTGTTGAACCTATGATAAAGGCCTCTTGAATCGGTGTATTGAAGACACGATCATCTCCAAATTTTTGTGCCAAGGTAGCGGCCTCACGGAAAACACCACCTAGTCGACCGCCAACATCTTGACCGTACAACAAAGCTTCTGGATGCTTTTCCATCAACTCGCGAACCGCAAACAAGGCACTATCCACCATCACGGTTTTCTTCTTTCCTTGCGGAGCTCTTTCTCCTTTTTCTTCTGTAATCGGAGAAGGAGCAAAAATATGTTGTGTTACCTCTTCTGGAGCTGGGTCTTCAGCACTAATCGCTTTATCGTAGTCTTGATCGACTTCTTTAGCAACTGCTGCTTCTACTTTCGCCAAATCTCCTTCAGAAATACCATTTTCCATTAATAGAGCTTTCAACTTCGGGTAAGGATCACGCGTCATCGCTTCCTCCAAGTCATCTCGGTACCACTCCTTGCGTACACCAGAAGTATGGTGACCCAAAAGTGGAACTTTCGCATGGACAACAAAGGGTCTTCTTTCCTTGCGTACCGTATCAATCACCTCTTTCATGGTGTTGTAACACAATTCGAAATCAGTTCCATCAATCGTACGAACCTCTATTCCGTTAAAGCCACGCATGTATTCAGACATGTCTTGCGCACGGGTTTCAGCTGCATTTGCTGAAATATCCCATCCATTATCCTGTACCAAGTAAATCATCGGGAACTGCTTCAAAGCCGCCATTTGTAGCGCTTCAGAAACCTCTCCTTCCGTACAAGATGCATCTCCTAACGAACAAACAACCACTGGATTTTCTCCATTGAAGTCATCCGCCAAGTTCAATTTTTCTTTGTATTGAATTCCCATGGCAACACCCGTCATTGGAATGGCTTGCATTCCTGTAGCAGATGATTGATGAGGGATTTTTGGTTTATCGGCATCGTTCAAAGAAGGGTGAGAATAGTAGGTTCTTCCTCCTGAGAACGGATCGTTCTTTTTTGCAAAAACTTGCAACATCAAGTCGTAGGGCTTCATGCCGATACCCAACAAAATACTATCGTCGCGGTAGTA
>JAOASF010000068.1 GCA_025210175.1 Crocinitomicaceae bacterium
CATAGAGCGTGCTATCCACACCTGTTATGCTCTTCACCTTGAGATAATCGAGTTGGGTTTCGCTCAAAAAAGGCTCGAACTTTCCATTGTTGTAAAAGCTAATCCCCCTGGTTGAATTGGCCACCCAAAGCTTCCCTCCGGCATCGCGAAAAATGCTGTAAATGAATCGTCCGCTTAGACCATTGCTTTCGTCAAAGGTGGTGAATTGTTTGCCTGTATAATAACAAACCCCTCCGCCCGAAGTTCCTATCCAAAAGTGATCGTTTTGATCTTGATAGATGCGTCGGACATGGTTGTTACTCAAACCTTCTGCTTCGGTCAAACGATCAAATTTCTTGGTTTTCGTTTCGTAGTGGACAATCCCATTGTTCAAGGTTCCGAACCAGATATTTCCTTGGTTATCGCGATAAATATCAAGAACGGTGGTACGGTACAATTCCAAATTCAAGTCAATGCGATAGAACATGCGCTGATCGTAGCAGTAGGCTCCATCACCATAGGTACCAATCCAGAGTTTATCGTTTTTCCCCAAGCGCAAACACGAAATGGCATTCTTCATGTAGCGCGTGGAATCACCGTAATAAATCAGTCGCTCTTGTCCCTTTATCGACCAATTGTACAACCCAAGGTTGGTTCCAATGTAGAGTTGATCCTTGAGGAACGCCACAGAGCTGATCGTTACAATTCCCAAGTTGACATTGAGCGCCTTGAAATTCTCTCCATCAAAATGATACAAGCCATTAGACGTTGCCATCCAAAAACCACCTTTCTCATCGGATGCCGTTGATTGAATTTGAAAATTGCGGTTGATCCCTTCGGGTTTGTACGTTTTAAAAGTCTTCCCATCGTACTTGGTCAAGCCATCATTTGTGGTAATCCAAAGGTTATGACCCTCATCTTCAAAAAGGTCGTAGATGTAATTATCACTCAAGCCATCCTTTTCGGTATAGTTCAAGAATTCATACCCATTGTACATGGTCAATCCGCCCCCTCTTGTTCCCAACCAAAGTAGCCCTCTGCTGTCTTGTAGTATGGCATAGACTTGCGATTGAGCCACTCCATTTTCGACCGAATAACACGAAAAATTGTATTGCTGAGCTTTCCCTTTGAAAAGGATCAATAGTCCGAAGAAGAGGAAAAAAAGGCTCTTTGCTTTCATAGCTAATCAAAGATAGAAAACAAATGCTGGCCAAACCCGTGCGAATAATAAAACGAGCCGAGCACTTCTACCAAAAGGCGGTAGGTTTGAGTGTAATCAAATGAAAATGGATTTTGCACGCAACCAAATACGCCAAAAGTACCGCAGGAGAAGATCTCTTCTCTTTCGCTTCCTTTTTCTGGGGTGCTTTATTTGGTTCGTGACCTGTTTACCAACTCAACCCTTTTCGAAACCTACAGCTACTGTTTTGCTTGACACGAATGGCAAACTCCTCGGCGCTCGCATTGCGAGTGATGGACAATGGCGCTTTCCGGCAGTCGATTCTGTGCCGTATCGACTCAAAACTTGTTTACTGGAATTTGAAGACGAGCGCTTTTACCAGCATCCCGGGGTGTCCCTTCGTGGTATAGCACGGGCACTGTATCAAAACATCAAAGAACATCGAAGAGTAAGTGGTGGAAGTACACTCACCATGCAAACCATTCGTATGATGGAGGAAAATCCGGCTCGCACCTATGGACAAAAGGTTCGCGAAATCTTCATGGCTTTGCGATTGGAGTTTAGCTACAGCAAGGAAGAAATACTGGAAATGTATGTTTCCAATGCGCCATTTGGGAACAATGTGGTGGGGTTGAATGCTGCTTCTTGGCGTTATTACGATCGACCACCTCATCTTTTAAGTTGGTCGGAAGCGGCGACTTTGGCTGTCCTTCCAAACGCTCCGGGACTGATATACCCAGGGAGAAACCAAGATCAATTGTTGGCCAAACGCAACCGTCTATTGAAACGACTTCGTGAGGAAAACAAGTTGACCGAGGAAGACTATCAACTGGCCCTTTTGGAAAATCTCCCCTTGGCACCTCGACCTTTGCCAACGATTGCCAACCATGTACTAGATCGTGAAATCAAAAAAGGAAACAAAGGAAAAATGATTCCTTCAGGCCTTGAGTTTGGACTACAAAATCAGGCTCAAATACTTTTGAATCGACACAGTGATTGGTTGAAAGAAAACCAAATACTCAATGGAGCGGTGGTGATTCGATCCTTGAAAACGGGAGAGAATGTGGTCTATCTCGGCAATTCCAAACAGACCTCAGCCGAACATGCCCCTTTCGTAGACTGCGCCGTTGCTCCACGAAGTACGGGAAGTATTTGGAAACCGTTTTTATTTCTGAGTGCCTTGGAAGATGGACTCATTTCTCCCCAGAGTATTCTCCCTGATATTCCGAGTCACTTTGGGGCCTTCTCGCCAGAAAATTATACCGGACAATTTCAAGGCATGATTCCGGCCGACGAAGCTTTGATCAAAAGCCTCAACATCCCCATGGTTCACCTGCTCAATCGCTATGGAGTGAGTCCGTTTTATCAAAAATTGAAACAGTTGGGAATTACGACCCTAACGCAAAACCCCAGACATTATGGCTTGAGTCTCATACTTGGGGGGGCGGAAACCAAGTTGACCGAACTGGTAAAGGTATATGGAGATTTAGCCCTTCGCTTGAAAGGAAAAGAAGGAGTTCAAAACGGTATTTCCAAGAAAGCCATTTATGAAACATTCATGGCCATGACATCCGTAACACGCCCCGAAGACGAGCAAGGTTGGACCCAATACGCTAGTGCACAAAAGATCGCCTGGAAAACGGGGACGAGTCATGGATTTCGCGACGCATGGGCCGTAGGAATAACACCCGACTATGTGGTGGGCGTTTGGGTTGGAAATGCCGACGGTGAAGGTCGACCAGGACTGGTAGGATCAAAAGCTGCCGCTCCTCTTTTGTTCGATTTGTTTCGCATTCTCCCTTCTTCAAATGCTTGGTTTCAACAACCAACGGAAGAGACTTTTCAAGCCAGTATTTGCAAAGAAACCGGTTACTTGGCGAGTGCCAATTGTCCGCAAGTGCGCACCCCGCGTTTACCCCTCAAAGCCAAGCAGCTCAAGGAATGCAGCTACCATCAAACCCATTGGGTCAATCACGAAGGCCTGAGAGCAACGGCCGCTTGTTCGGATTTGGCTGATTTGCACCGCGACACCTTCCTTGTTTTACCACCAGAAATAGAGCATTATTATCTTCTATCTCATCCCAACTATCGCTTGCTTCCCTCTTTTCAAGCAGGTTGTTCAGTTGAAGACAATCAACGAAACTTTGGCATTCTCTACCCAAAAAATAAAAGCAGCATCTTATTGCCCGTAGGATTAAACAATGAGCGAGAAAAACTAGTGGTTGAACTCAATCACCGCTATCCAGAAAAACGAATCTTCTGGCACCTCGACAATCAATTTGTGGGTGAAACGCGCGACATTCATCAACTCTTCATCTCTCCCCCAAAAGGCAAACACAAACTATTGGCGGTAGACGAAAATGGTTTGAGTCAAAAAATAGAGTTCACGGTAAAGTATTGAGGAGTTTGGTTATCTTCAAATCATGAACCTCAGATATGCCATAGGGAATCGTTCGAAGGAATGGCTATTCTGGATCCTTCTCCTGTTTTTCTTCGTTGCTCAACTTTTTTTCCTCGGAGCTGATGCTCCGTTAAGACTAGATGAAATGAGCCGCGGTCCGTGGACGGATGAGGGCTTGAATACCTTTCAATTGAGAAACTGGTTGAACAACGGTGAATTCTCCTTGGTGAGTGGCGACAACTTTATAAAAACACCGCTCTATCAGCTGTTCTTACTGCCTTTCTTCGCGTTATTCGGTAGTTCTCTTGAACTCACAAGACTCTATGGTTTGCTGGTGATTCTTGTGCTTGTTTTTATAAGTCACAAAAGAACGATTCAACCTTTGGTTTGGACCATACTTCTGTTGATTGTCTTTTGCTTTTTTCCCATTTTTCAATACGCCCATTTGGCCATACCTGAGGTCTTGGCTTCCACATTGGTTTGTTTCGGCATTTTGGAGTTTTTTCGAACGGAAGAAAGACCCAATCGACTATTTATATGGATCGGTTTGGCGACGCTTTTAAAAGTGCAGTTTGCTTATTTATTGGTCTTGCCTCCCCTACTCATCCTATCGCTTCAAGTGGCTTGTAGGGTGAACATTTGGCGTACTTTTTTCAAGTCCCTTTTGCTTCTAACAGGCCTTTTGCTAGTCGGTGTTTTGCTCTGGTATTTGCCTTTCCAACAAGAATGGAAATGGGTTTGGCAGCAACAATCGGGTGGTTTTCATCTATCTGAAATTTCGTTGGGTTTAATCAAGGAAAATCTACTTCAGTTCTTCTTCAATCGTTCGAATCTCCTATTTAGTGGATTGGTCATATTCGCTTTATTCTTGGTATTGGTGCGGTTCATCAAGCGAACTTATTCTTCCACCGAATGTGCGTTGATCCTGGGAGCGCTGATTTGGATGATTTTGGAGTCGCATAAATTGGGAATGGCCTACTTGCCGACTCGTTATTTGGTGAGTACCTATTTTTCAATCGGGCTATTCACCAGTTTAGCTTTTTCCTTCGAATGGAAAACCAGGAAGAGTGTATTTAAAATGATTTCGTCCGTGGGAATATTGACCATTTTCTTTTCACAAATATGGTTAAGTTTCGAAAGCTTTCAGGAACGAGAATTTGAAACCGAACGTCTGCAAAAATGTCTTCAAGAACACGCGGAAACAAACGATGTGATCTGGGGAGTCTATGCAACAGCTGCGACCTTCAATGGAAAACAATTGGCCTATCCGATTTGGAGCAGCTTCGAACCGAGTTTGAAACGTTTAAAGACATCCCGTCCTCAGTTTATTCTTAGCGAGGAAAACCAAGAAGATTCTGGAAAAGCATTGTCCGAAAAACTCTTAAACCAATACCTTCTTGTTGATTCTTTTCAAATCGGTCACCGCAGGGTGCTACTTTATCAACGTGAAAAATAACTTTATGCAAAGCTGACAATCAAAGCATCAATAAATCGTTACGAATAAACAATCTTACTTCTATGAAAAAACAAACCACTCGGCTGATAATCGGCCTCGCAATCACCACTCAACTTTTCGCTTGTGGCTCGCGAAAGAATGCAATCAAACCTTCGGATGGATCGGAAGGCGTGGGAGATACCCGTACCGAAACCGTTCGTTTTTATGACGACCATACCTATTTGGTCATCAAGCCTGCAGCCGATTCCACGTATGGACTCACACCCAAAAATCCGGTATGTGTTGGTGGCATGGGCAGCGACCGACCGATTGATCCATCTCGCTTTTACTTGAACGCCCTGCTTGGCCCGAATGGTGAAAAGGTCAATTACTTCCGCTATGGTTCTTGTTGCTCTTTTAAAACGCCCAATGGCATGATCAACAACATGGGTCTGCTGGACCGCTACGGGGTGTACTGGGAAGGAAGCGATACGCTTTCCGTGTTCATCAATATTTATGACGAAGGAAACCTATTTGTTCCAGTCGGTTTCAAATCAAAGCAATAAAAAAAGGGAGATCAAACGATCTCCCTTTCTGTTTCTTACCTCGTTCTTAGTTGAACAATAGGTGTGTATTTTCTGCTTCGTTTACTTTCGACATGTAGTCACGGAACGACTGGAAGTCTTCTGGTTTTACATTGTCTTTGTAAGCCACAAAGATTCTCGTTACCTGAACCTCACTGTCCGAAATTTTCTTGAACTTCATTTCGTATGAGCTATTCTTGAAGGTAAACTTCATGTCCGATGGAATGTCTTTGAAAGCGTGGTTTCCTTCCAACTTCAAGGTAATTTGCTCGTTGTACGAATTGTTTCTTTCGTAGAAGATGTTGTCAAACGGGAACTGACGCTCCTCATCCTCAAAAATGTTCATACTTACCAAGTTGTCTGCGAAACGAACGCGTAATGAACGCATCGTACCCAATTTCAACACTTCGTTTTCAACGGTATAGTTGTACGTGTAAGATGCTGTATCCAAACGCGGCTTCAATTTAGAGAAGTCGAAACTAGAAACAGAAACCTGAGAGTTAAAGTCTCCTGAAATCGCATCCTTCAAATCGTTCTTGCGCTCTGTGTCGTTTGAATAGTAGTAAGAACCTACAAATCCTGCTGCAGAGAAACCAATTTTGTTCACATCAGATGTAATGGCCAATCCTCCGTTCTCCTTGATGTTCACTTTCGTTTTGCGCTCAATCATTGAGTTGAAACCTTTGTTCCACGTCAAACGCTCCAATTTGTAATCCTTGTTTTCAACTACCGCTGGAATTTCCAAGATCGGTGCGTACATGTGTACTGGTCCCAAGTGCCCGAATGGCAAATCTGGATCGGTCAATTCCAAGAAGTACGTGTTGGCTCCGTCGTAAATCTTAACGATACAGTGATTGAAATCCAAAGAAGGTAAGATGATTGGGTTCAAACCGTTGTTGGTGGTTGCAATCAATACCAAGTTCGCTTTCAGGCCAGCTTCACGAGCCAAGGCTACAAACAAGGTACTCACATCTTTACAGTCACCCAATTTCGTTTGGATCACATCCGAAGCTTTTTGAGGGATGAAGTTACTCTGACGGAAATCGATAGAAGAGTACACAATGTTCTCTCCGATGTAGTTATAGATCTTGCGGAACTTCTCCATGTTGGTGTAGGTCTTGCCATCTTCAAACAATTCTTTCACCGTTTTCTTGATGGTGTAGTCTGATACCGCTTGGCTTGAAGACAAGTCAGAGTACCACTGTACAACGTCCTTCCACTCATGTTTCAAACCGATGTGAACGCGTTGCGAGATATCGCCAAATGAAGTTACGTTCACTTCTTCTTTCAACATCTTTGGTTTCGACAATTCCCATACGTAGTGTTGGAACCCATCCACCTCTACGATGGTAGGAACCAATTGACTATTCAAAATAGTGTCGTTGATTTCCAAACCGTTTTCCAAGAATAACTCGTAGCTCGATTTGTACACTTGGTTGTATGAATCCAAAGAGAATTGGTTCGAAATAAACTTCGAAGATTTCCCTCCACTTCTTTGTCCTTGAGTGTAGGAAACGTAGATGTAATCACCAACAGCCAAGTTGGTAAACACGATGCTACCACCTGAAGTTTCTGCTTGAATCTTGTTTCCGTTTGCCTTGATCGTTTTGGCCTCAATCAAGTTGGTTTCGTAAGCATATCCACCTCCGATGGAAACACTTTGCCAACGCTCCAAAGCCTTCTCGTCGTTCATGCGAATGATGTAGGAGTATGCCGCTCCTTGTGCGTTGCTCTTGTAAATAATGTCCGTTTGGTTATCGTAAACGATGTCAAAAGAAGTCTTCCCTTCTGCTTTCCCCATTTCCTTTTCGTAGGCTGCAATGATATCTGCTGGTTCAATTTTGCGAACCTGGTCAAACATTACTTTTTTGTTGTTCAATTCGCGCAACAATTCATTGGTTGAAAAAGAGAACGGGAAATGATTCAAAGAAAGTTGGTAGTACACCTTCGCCGAATCCGTATTGTCCATCATGGCGAATAATTCCGCTTTCTCGTCCAATAGAGAATAATCGGTCGGTCGGCTAATCAACAAGTCGCTCACGTAATTCAAGGCTCCTTGGTAATTACCCTGGCGCGTCATCAGGCCATAAATTACCTTGTGCGATGAAATGTAAGTCGGTGAAATCAACAAACCTTTTTTCACGATGTCAACAGCCTTGCTCATTTTCCCTTCTTCTAGGTAAATGCCAGCCAACTCATTGAGAATGGAAGAAGAATAATTCGTCTTCAAGTATTTTTCCAAGACCTTTTTCGCCTTTGCTGGATCCTTGTAATAGTTCTTCAACAAGTTGTAGTAACGCACCGCACAGTCGTAATCTTCTGGGTACTTCTTGTACATGTCTTCGATGATCTTCAAGATTTGTGGCCCTTTTTGATCATAGCCCAAGGTAATGATGTTGTAATCCGCTTCTTTGAATGGATTCGGATACAATCTCAAGTATTCCTCGATCAATTCCTTTACCTTGCTCTTGTTGTCTTGCTGCTGGTTGTCGCGAATTTCGTTTTCAAGAATATCGATGTTCTTTGGATAAGTCTCCTTGAACAATTCGTACTGCTCGTTTTGCTTGGTTCCCGCATCTTTCTTGTTGTACAACACGATCAATGAACGTTGAACAAAGTAGTTTTTCGCGTGGTTTTCTTCCAATTCTAACAACAAGCGCTCTGCTTCGTCGAAGTTGCTTACGCGAATGTTTGCCAAGGCCAACATGTACTTCGCCAATGGATCTTCCGACGTTGCTTCCCAAGCTTCCAAGCTCTTAACTGGAGCAAATTTGATCGGCTCCACGCTTTTCAATCCTTTGGTATAAGTGGAAGCAAAGGCAGAGTTTTTCAAGTCCAAGGTATTGTAATCCTTGTCGGTGAAACGAACGATAAACGCCGGTGCGCTGTAATCGTAATTCCCCAATTGAACCAAGATACGGTGAGTACCCTTGCCCAATTTCAATTTGTATTGGTGGTAGTCCATTTCGTACTCTCTGGTTTCTTCCAAACTGTACAACAAAGAATCGTCTACCCACAACTTTGCCGCTCCTGCAGAGTAGCTAAAGTTCAAAATAACTTCCTGATCGGCAGGCAATTCCACAAAAGACTGACCGTAAAACAAAGCACTGCTTTCCTTGAAGTAAGCCCCCAAGTAATTGTACGCGTCTACCGACTCCAATTTCGGATCAAACCAGTGAATATTGGTACCGTATCGCGCTGTAAAATTGTGCTTCGCATCGGCGTGAGCTACGGCTCCAAAATCCTTGTCGAAGGCATTGTTCATTACGTTGTCAAACGGCCCCACGTAACTCCAGTTCATCACTGGCTTCAATTGATTGGTCCATTTGCTCAAGTCGGTTTTGAAAGACATTTCGTCGTTCACCAACAAGACGTACTTGATTCCACTCTCCATATTTCCCTTGAAACGTGGGTCAGTGGATAGCTTCTGAAAACGAGCCAAAGAAGTAGCGTTTTGCTTTCCTGCTCTACCAGAAACACAAGCCTCCGTCCATGCTGCATACAAGCCCGGAAGTGGGTCCTTCGCCGTTTTGAGGTACTCGTCCATGTTCTTTTCCCCTTCTGCTACACGACCGTGCTGGGCATGCAAGAGGGCCAAACACAACATCGCATCCGAAGGATGATCGGCGTCTTTCTTCGCTTTTTCAAACAAGGAAATCGCCTTGTCTAACTCCGCATTGTCGAGTGCCTTCCAAGCATTTTCATAATTGGTTTGTGCATGCAAGGTGAAGTTGATGGTACAGATACTGAATAAGAAGACTTTCAGTAGTACGTTTAGTTTACTTGGTGTTGTCATGATAATAATAGATGTGCCGCAAAAATGGGCTTTTTTTTTTAATTGGGTTCAACCGTTAATCCATTTATCTAAAAGTACCATTCCCCGCTTTGGTTACACCCATTTTGTTATGAATCGAATAAAAAATGAAGAAGTACAATCCTCGTTTTTGACCATTCATCCAAAGCAAGCTCAAAATACAGGGTAAAGTATTGAACCCGACCCCTTAAGGTTGGATTTCCTTGGATCACACTGCTCTTTGCCCTTCTGTCGGTTGAATGCAATTTTCAGGTACCTATCAAATGGCTTTTTAAACGGCAGTCTTCTTTTCCTTACCTTCGTTTCAGCCGACCTGCTCCAATTTTTTTTCAAGTATGACAACAGTAAACATCTATTTGACCTTCAACGGCAATTGCAAACAAGCTTTCGATTTCTACAAAAGTATCTTCGGTGGCGACTATCCCTACGTGGGAAGCTTTGGCGAAATGCCACCACAAGCGGGAATGGAAATTCCAGAAAGTATGAAAGACAAAATCATGCACATCAGTTTACCCATCTCCCAAGAAACCATGCTGATGGGAAGCGACACCTCGGAACACTATGCGAGCGACTTCACGATGGGGAACAATTTCAGCATTTCAGTCAACACCAAAGATCCAGCAGAAGCAGAGCGCATCTTCAAGGCCCTAGCCCAAAACGGAACTATCAAAATGCCCCTCGAAAAGACCTTCTGGGAAGCCTACTTCGGCATGCTCACCGACCAATTCGGCATCAACTGGCAAGTAAACTGCGAACTAGCAGGCCACCAAGATTTTGAGAAGAATAATTAGTATTTAGAAATAATTAGAATGAGGCGATTCCGGTTGGGTTTCGCCTTTTTTTGTGCTTCCGCTACTCCTTTAGGATGATTTTTTGGAACAGCTCTTTTCTGAAAGTCTCATTTTGAAAAAATAATTACTTTCATATCCGCCTCTTGGCACCTTAACTAACTATAGACGTTTCTTTGTCGATTTTGCTTTTGGGAATTGGAATTTGTCGTTTTTGAGGTTTTGGTTGAGGGCACACCATAGTTAGCAGAAATAAAAAAACTAAGATGATTAATCGAATAAAATTTAAAAACTATAAAGGATTTAAAGATGCCGACATAGAGTTAAAACCAATAACTCTATTACTCGGAGCAAATAGCACCGGTAAAAGTAGTATCATTCAGCTTCTATTAATGCTTACCCAAACAATAAATTACGAAAAAGCCTACAAATCCGCTCTTCGATTAAATGGAGACCTTGTTCGTCTTGGTGAGTTTGAGAATATTTTTGCAAACCGTAACACTAATAATCCCATTGAACTCGAAATATTCCTATCAAAACTTAATCTTTATAGAATATCGAGGAGGTTCAAAGATAGTATTGAAGATGTTTTCTTCTCTCTAGATAAAATAAATTCAATGTTAGACCAAAAAGAGTCAATTAAAAGTACGCAAAGAACATTTTTAAGAAGACCTCGCCAATCAAAGCAGGAAGACTCTATATTATATCGAGAATTTCTATCTGAACTACCAAAAGTCAAAAGAGAGATAAACAAAAAAATAAAAACTATTGAACCTGAATTAGTGGAAGAGCTTTTTACTCGTTATTTCAGGACTCCAAGAAATAGGAGGTCAATTAATGGAATTTACAATAAAGAAACTAACCAGGTCATTATTGACGTCAAACCATACTTATACTCGTACAACTTTCTTGAGGAGATTGAAGATAAAAACTTTGATTCAATAAAAATTACATACAAAATAGCATTTAACAAAAAAGACAATAATCTAGACGTTCAAAGCATAGCTGTAAAAACACATTCCGATATCAACATACTCTCATATGAGTATGAAAGAGTACAAAGAGGTAGACATCATAATTTATCAAGTGATTTTATTGAAGCCAAAATATTAAAACATTACAAAAGCAAATTTGGTAACCACATAATATTCAAGGGGCTACAGATTTCAAGAAAAGATTTACCGAAAAACTACTTAGATGATATTTTTGTTGATACTCTTTTTGAAATTTTTCATGAGAATATAAAACGAATAGATTTTGAGTTTTATCATGATAGGATTAATTATGTAAGTCCCCTTCGCGCCTTTCCTAAAAGATATTATTTTCTAGACGAAGCTGTCGTGAACAATACTTTGAACTCAATTGATGGCAATCAACTTGCTGAAATATTACACGAAAATTATGAAATCCGAAAGCAAGTAAACAATTGGCTAGAGAAATTTAAATTCAAAGTTTCCGTTTCGCAGCTTAAGGATGTAATCCATAATATCAGAATTAATCAAGGGGGACTTAGCTTAGATATTACTGATGTTGGATTCGGACTTTCTCAAATTTTACCAATAATTGTTCAGGGGTTTCTATCTGAAGAAAATTCACTTACAATTATTGAGCAACCTGAGATACACTTACATCCAAAAATGCAAGCTGAGTTAGCAGATTTGTTTATTGATATGGTAAGAAAAAAGAATGAGTTTGATGACGGTAAATTATTACTAATTGAGACCCATAGTGAATATCTTTTAAAAAGATTAAGACGGAGAATTGCCGAGGGAATCATTTCTTCTGATGATGTCGGCATATATTTTCTTCATCCAAAAGACAAAGACAATAAATCTAATCGTATCGAAAAAATTGAAATAAGTGAGACTGGTGCATTTGATTGGCCTTCCGAATTTTACATCGATGATTTAAATGATACCATTGAATTCTTGAAACACCAAAAATAAAATGGACTATACTATTTGTTCCAACGTCATAGCAATAGCTAAAGATGCTAATCGATATAGTTTCGATCTTTTGTTCCAGTTTACCTCTGCAAATAATCCTCACCGCGTCGTTATAAATGGAAAAATCCTAGAAGAATATGAGCCCTACAAAAATGAACTTATCCGAACATGGTTGGACGGTTTATCCAAACAAAATTTTTATAAAATAATAGAGACCGAATTAATTAACAATATTTTCATTGACACATGTCGTCAATCGAGGGATTGTAAATTAATTGTTAATGAAAAGGATGATTATTCCATGAACGAAATAGAAGGACTTAATGTGTTAAATAAGGATGAAGCCATTGAGGAAATAAAACCCAAATTAATTCAGATTACTCAAATAGGCATTGGAAACAAAGCTTCCACAGGTGATTATTCTAATTTATAAAAATGATAAAATGACAACAATAAAACAAAAAGGAAAAAATAACAAAGCAACTACTGGGGAAAACTCATTTATTATGGAAAAAAGCCACAACAAATCAAAAAAACTGAAAAACGCAGGGTGGTTTTTAACAGGGCTGGTATTACCAGTTTTGACTGGGTTAATATTAGAAATGATAAAAAAGGGGTTATCTTGTGAAATTATAAGGCAACTAATCGAATTATTTTAGAATAAACAACTGTTGCGATCAGTGGCAAGAAAAAACATGGACCTTGGTGCTGTTCAAACTTTACTAATATCATGTGCCAAACCAAAATCATACATCTTATTCC
The DNA here is from genome assembly GCA_025210175.1 of Crocinitomicaceae bacterium. Classification (GTDB taxonomy): domain Bacteria; phylum Bacteroidota; class Bacteroidia; order Flavobacteriales_D; family Crocinitomicaceae; genus UBA2040. The sequence goes on from JAOASF010000068.1 coordinate 12,890, forward strand.
TATGTGATTCAAGGCATTAAACTTGGTTAGGCTTCCTTAAAGTATAGATTGAAAACTATCATATATAAATCCACGCACTAATTATTGCTTAGCCGTAGGAGCCGGTGAATTGAAGTCGGCTACCATCAAATAAACCACAGTTTATGAAAACCACAACCATCCTCTTCTTACTAATTTTAACCCACTCCATCAGCTGCACCAAAACCAACTTCAACACAGGAATTAAAGGCACAGTAGAATACGGCCAAGGAGATTGTATGCCTCAGATAGATTACGAAAGTCGAGAGTATAAAAAGTACAAGGGCGATCTATACTTTATCCAGAAAGAAGAACTGGACAACTCGGATGAGCAGGAACTTGAACAACTGAAAAAGAACAGTATTACTGTAAAAATTAAACGAGGAAAATTATCCACAGAACTACCCGTTGGGACCTATGTCGTCATGCCAGAAGATGTTTATCAATATTCGGAAGAGAACACCATTATGATCAAAACTGGAGAAGTTCTCACGAAGGATTTTCAGTTTTGGAAATGTACTTCGTATTGAAAAGCTTTTACTTTCTTCCCCACTTACTAAACTGAAAATGAAACTACTTCTAACTGCTCTTATACTATTCCCGCTTTCTACGCTCTTTGCCCAAACCGTTGTGGTTTCGGTTAAGGATGATCAGAACAATTTCATTAATAACTATTCTCTTTACAGAAACTCGAACCAGGTTGGTGAGTCTACTGGAGGCATATACATTTTAAAGTGTTTACCGAATGATACCATTATGGTAAAGAAGGAAGGTCGAATATCGGAGCCCTTTATCGTTCCGTCGGGAAAAGCCACCATTTACAAGACCTTCTACTTGACTTCAAGAATACAAGAAATTGACGAAGTGTCTGTTACCTATGAAAAGTATGTAAAGGTCGCTGGTGAAAACAATGAAAACATCATCGATTTCTACTTCACCCCTGAAAATAGAAGCTTCATTTTGCTCAAATCTGTGAAGGGCAACTACTTCATTGAAAAAAAAGAAGCTGATCGTTCTGAAAGTCGTTCGCTCTGGTTTACCCCAAAAAGCTTGTTTATGGACGTGATGGGAAACACCCATATTCTCTCAAAAGATTCGAGTTATCAAATTTATCTTGAGGATTCAATAAGCTTCATTACTACGCTACCAATTAAATTATTTGAATCGAAAATCAAAGCATTGGTGACAAAGACAAGTGACCATTTGTTTTATCAAAACTTCACCCAGCATAACAAATCCTATACTTTATCAAAAACCGATTTCAAAAACGAGATTTCGGTGGTAACAGAAGTATTTGATGAAGTTGCCTTCAAGGTTGCAACACATGACTACAATGAAATTATAAACCTGTATTATGCCTTCAACTCTCCGAGTACCAACATCATAGAAAATGGCATTTGGGATGGCAATGTTGTTGCACTCGGATATCCAGATACAATCGTCCGTTTCATCACATGGTATTTGCACATTAGTTCCCGACCAATCGAATGCTATTCATTCGGAAGGATGGACCATTTATTACTGGTCAATTTTTACGAGCAACAACTCGAAACATACGATTTCAGAGGACAATTATTAAATGTTATAGACCTTGAACCAATCGAACTAAAAAACCGAGAAATAGTGTATGATTATTTCTTTGATTCACTTTATATCTTCGGAACAAACAAAGGAAGTCCCCTGCTGTACAAGTTCAATTTAACCGAGGGAAAAATGCAACAAGTTGCCTACATAGATGAACTCAAACCAAGTCACACCAAAGTAGTAGGTAAAGAAGTATTCTTCCTCTCTCGAAATGATGCCGGTTACAACAAATTGTACAGGATGAGGATATAATAATTAAAATGACAGAATGAAATTTTTCGAAGGTTTTAAATCTAAGCGGATAACAAATCAAATCGTTTTACATTCCAATCAAACAACTGTTTGGAAAGAAATAACGAATGTCATGATCTATAATTTTCGGTTTCCACTGTTTCTTCGATTAATCGGTATCCCAAAACCATTATCAGCAAAAATTGAGCAGGATGGAGTTGGAGGATATCGAGTTGCAAAATTTTCTAATGGTGCGGAGTTTCATCAAGTTATTCTAGAATGGGAACTGTTGAAAAGGTATAGGTTCAATTTTAATGCAACCGACAATTTTAAGGTTGGGCATTTTCTTAATTTATCTCATGGCCCATTTAAAATCGAAACTGGAGGTTATAATTTGATTGTAATTCCAACAGGTATAAAACTTGAATTAATAAGTAATTACAAATTGAATGGTTTCCTAGGAAAACTCCTGCATTTACCGTTTAGATTCACAGTTTTTTTATTTCAAAAACACCTGCTCAAGGCAATTGAGTCGAACTGCAATGTTCCAAGTTCATGAAATGGACAGAAAAACTAAGAGCATTTGATTTGTCTGATTCCGTTGGCTATTTTATAATCCCTTCCCCTTCACTCTCATCCTCCGCTCTGTTCCCCTCCCCTTCACTCTCATCCTCCGCTCTGTTCCCCTCCCCTCCCTTCTTGTCGCGCTATTGTCCCCAAGTCGGCTAAAAAGCAGCTCCATAAAAACTGCTACTTTTAACTGCCTCTGCTTTGGAGGTCACTTGCAAAAAACGAAACATGAAAAACTGGATCTTGATTTTGGGGCTCACGGCCATTTCCTCTCCTCTTTTGTCGCAACAGGTTTACGAAGACGAACGCTACGTGCCTGAAACGGATACGGCGGTTCTACGAAAACTTGATACTTGGCAGGATATTAAGTTTGGTTTGTTGATGCACTGGGGAACCTATAGCCAGTGGGGCATTGTGGAAAGTTGGTCGCTTTGTCCGGAAGAATACGGTTGGTGTGAGCGCACGAAGGGTTCCAACCCCGATGATTACAACACCTACAAAAAGGAATACGAGGCCTTGCAAACGACCTTTAATCCCGTCAATTTTGACCCCAACAAGTGGGCACAGGCAGCCAAGAATGCAGGTATGCGCTATGTGGTTTTCACCACCAAGCACCACGACGGTTTTTGCATGTTCGATTCGCAATACACCGATTACAAGGTAACCGATTCGAGTTGCGCCTTTGCTTCCAATCCCAAAAGCAACCTCACCAAGGAAATCTTCGAGGCCTTCCGCGCAGAAAACATGTGGGTGGGTGCTTATTTCTCCAAACCCGATTGGCATGTGGAAAGCTACTGGGATCCAAAATATCCACCGCGCGATAGAAACGTCAACTACGATCCCGCAACCAACCCCGAACGTTGGCAGGAATTTGAAGATTTCACCCACAACCAAATCATGGAACTCATGACCGATTATGGGAAAATCGACATCCTTTGGCTCGATGGCGGCTGGGTTTCCAAGAAAAACAAGGAAGTTCTTTCATCGTGGTACGAACGAGAATTGGAAGCGACCACAGATGGCTACTTGCCTCGTCGCGTGGTGAATCAAGACATTCACATGGATGAGCTAGTCGAAAAAGCCCGCGAAAAACAACCCGGATTGATTGTGGTAGACCGCGCCGTTCATGGAAAAAACCAAAACTATTTAACACCCGAAAACCGTGTTCCGGAAAAGGAATTGCCGTATCCGTGGGAATCGTGTATCATCTCAGGTGGTGGTTGGTCGTATACACCAGACGCCCAATACATGAGTGGACATCAGGGTGTTCAAATGTTGGTGAACATTGTAGCCAAGGGAGGAAATCTCTTGCTCAACATCGCCCCTTCTCCCACCGGAGAATGGCAAGACGGAGCCTATCAACTTTTGGAGGAATACGCTGCCTGGATGGCCGTGAACAAGAACGCCAATTACAACACCGAACCCCTGGCGCCGTACAAGGAAGGAA
>JAOASF010000069.1 GCA_025210175.1 Crocinitomicaceae bacterium
ATACGGAGGATTCAAGAACAAAACGTTTCCTAATGGTCGCATGAGGATGCCATTGGCTAGGAAGAAATCATAGGCTTTGTCGCGTACGTTGGAGAAGTAATCACTTCCGTTTTCTTGGATTTCAAGTGCAAGGATGGTTCCTTGTTGGCGGGTTTCGATGGCGTATTTACCTGCAATTCTGTTCACAAAATCCTCGTGACTTTGAACGATCTGAGCCACCTTCTCCCAGGTCTCTTTTTCCTCAAAAATATCCAAGCTAGCACATGCTGCTGAACAAGCCAAAGCAGATCCTGTGAAGGAATGTCCGTGCAACAAGGCTTTGGATTTGTCGTCGTTTAGGAAGGCGTTAAAAATCTCTTGCGTTGCAACGGTCAAACCGAGTGGAAGTACACCACCTGTCAAACCTTTCGACAAACAAACGATATCCGGTTTTGCTTCGATGTAATCCATTGCAAACAAACGTCCCGTTCGTCCCCAACCTGTCATTACTTCGTCGAAAATAACTTTCACATTGTGCTTTTGTGCCAACTCTACCAAAGCTTGTAAAAACGCTGGTCGGTACATGCGCATACCTGCAGAACCTTGAACTAGTGGTTCCAAAATAACTCCAGCAAATTCATTCGTAGAAAACAATTCATCTGCTCGTTTCAATAAGGCTTCTTCGTTGTCTCTGGTTGGGAAATCGATGTAATCTACATCAAAGAACAGGTGCTCAAATGGCTTGTTGAAATACCCGCGTTGACCAACCGACATCGCACCAAAAGTATCTCCATGATAGGCTCCATCCAACGCCAAGACACGTCTTCTTTCTTCACCCTTGTTGAACCAGTACTGAAAGACCATTTTCAAGGCCACCTCTACTGCCGTTGATCCATCATCCGAGAAGAACACCTTTTCAAACTTGGACGGCAATTTCTCGACAATACGTTCGGCTAATTCTTCCGCTTTGGGATGTGAAACACCCGCTAAAAGAACGTGATCTAAGATCTGAAACTGATCGGCAATCGCCTTTCCAATATATTCATTTCCATGACCGTGTACATTCACCCACCATGATGAGTTGACGTCGATATAGGTCCTTCCGTCATGAGCCGTTAGAATAGCGTCTTTCGCAGCTTGAATTCGCAGAGGCTCTGGTGCCGTTTTCATTTGGGTAAACGGGAACCAAATCGCATTGTCTTTCATGTCTTACAGTTTTTTGTACCAAGCGCTTTCGCGAAGTGTAGTAGCCTGTTCTTGTACAAATTGGGCATTTACTTCCGTTCCCCAAGGAATTCTCGCCAAAGTAGGCAAGCCGGAGTACGAAGCAATGAAATTTTCAGATTCTACATTGGCTTCTCCCGAGTAAATCAAACCTTCGATTTCCACGCCATGTGCTTTTAGAAGGTCGATGGAAAGAAGCGTATGATTGATACTACCCAGGTAATTTCGAACCACCAAAATGGTTTTCAAACCCAGTGATTTAATCAAGTCCAAAATCAACTCTTTGTCGTTAATCGGAACCATCAAACCACCAGCACCTTCAACGATTAAGTTGCCATTTACCTTAGGAAGTTCAAAGGAATTCAAGTCGATTTCCACCCCGTCAATTCGCGCTGCGGCGTGAGGCGACATGGGCGAATTGAGTCGATATCTTTCGGGAAGAACCGTTACGTTTTGCGTCCATTTTTCAACCTTGATGGAATCGGAATTATCCAAATCCCCTGCTTGAATGGGTTTCCAGTAGGAAGCTTTGAGGGCTTCGGAAACGATTGCAGAAACAACAGTTTTTCCTACATCCGTTCCAATCCCCGTAATAAAGAACTGTTCCGGTGTTTTATTGCTCATATCTTATCTAAGTTCGGCCCCGATTTTTGCTTCAAGGCTTTCTCTAATCTTGTTCATTACCGCGTCCACTTGCTTGTCTTGCAAAGTCTTTTCGGCATCTTGGAAAGTGAAAGAAACCGCGTACGACTTCTTGCCTTCCGGTAGATTTTTCCCTTCGTAAACGTCAAACAAACCAACCTCTTTCAAAATCTTGCGATCGCAATTCTTTGCCAATTCTTCGATTTCTGCGAATTGTGTTTCCTTGTTGATCAACAAAGAGAAATCGCGACGCGTAGCGAAAGTTTTTGGCAATTCGGTGTACTTCACTTTTACGAAATTCAAGGACTCAACGATTTTATCCCAGTCCATATCTGCCACAAAAACAGGAGCTTTCAAGTCGAAGTGCTTTTTCATTTTCGCACCTGGCCATCCAATTTCACCGACCTTATTTTTCAAAACATAGACTTGCAAACCGTCTTCCAAAAGTGAGTTTTTCAAAGGCTTGTATTTCGCCAAACCATCCATTCCCAAACTTCTCAAAAGCGCCTCTACAATTCCCTTCATGAAGTAGAAAGAAACATTTTCTTGTCCGTGATTCCAGTTCACTTCTTGCTTTTTACCCGAAGCCAAAATCAACAAACGCTTGTTCTCCGAATATTGCTCGTATTTGTGATAAACCTTTCCAAACTCAAACAAACGCAAGTCTGGATTCTGACGGTTTTGGTTGTATTCTATTGTCGACAAACCAGAGAACAAAAGACTCTGACGCATCACGTTCAATTCTTGAGAAAGTGGATTTAAAATCTCTACGTTTCTCTCAGCTGAAAGAACTTCACCGCCCATTTTCTCTACGTAACTTCCAGAAGTGAGGGAGTTGTTCATGATCTCTGAGAAGCCCATTCCCATTAGGATTTGACTCACTTTTACTTGAATCGCTTCTAGATTTGGTTTTGGGAATTTCGGTAAAGAAGTATTCAACTTTGAAGGCAATTCTACGCGGTTGAAACCGTAAATACGCAAAACTTCTTCAACGATATCCGCCTCACGAGTTACATCCACTCGGTAAGCAGGCACTTCGATTGTCCAAGTGTCACCATTTTCCGATAGCACTTGAATATCCAAGGCATTCAAAATGGCTTTCATTTGCGTATTGTCGATGTTTGTTCCAATCAAGCGATTAACACGCGTCGGAGAAACGTCAAATTTCTTATTCGTTGGCTTGGTTCCTTCTACCGATTTTGGTCCCATGCCAATTGAACCACCGGCAACTTCCATGATTAAGTTCGCTGTGCGCTCCAAGGCATATTGAGTCAAGGCTGGGTCCACTCCTCTTTCGAAGCGGAAACTCGCGTCAGTATTCAGACCATGGCGACGAGCCATTTTACGTGTAGTTACTGGATCAAAGTAGGCACTTTCCAAGAAAACACCCGTTGTTTCGTCTTTGATTCCCGAATGTTCTCCTCCGAAAACACCGGCCAAACACATGTTGTCCGTTCCGTTGGTGATCAACAAGTCTTCGGCATCCAAGGTTCTTTCAACTCCGTCAAGAGTCGTGAATTTCTCTCCCATTTTCGGGTGACGAACCACAACTTTTCCATTGACCACTTTCATATCGAAGGCATGCAAAGGCGTTCCCAGTTCGTGCATGACGTAATTGGTACAGTCAACAACATTATTTATTGGTGACAAACCAATAGCTCTCAAGCGCTTTTGCAACCAAGTCGGCGAAGCTTGAACTTTCACTCCTTCGATGGTCAATCCGGTATAATGAGGACATGCTTCGGCATCTTCCACAACGATTTCAACTCCTTCTGCCTTCCCTTCCACTTTCGGGAAAGTTGGCCATTGAATTTTTGCTTCCGTTTCGTGAACACTTAAGTAAGCAGCCAAATCTCTAGCTACCCCAATGTGTCCCATTGCGTCAGCGCGGTTTGGAGTCAAACCAATTTCCAGCATGAAATCGTCTTCCAATTCGAAGTAAGTCGCAGCCGGCAAACCAACCTTTGTATCTTCCGGTAGAACCAAGATTCCAGCATGCGATGTACCCAGACCCAATTCGTCTTCGGCACACAACATTCCTTGCGAAACTTGTCCTCTAATTTTTGATTCTTTGATTTTGAACGGCTCGTCTGGATTTGGGTAAAGTGTACAACCAACCGTCGCAACGATTACTTTCTGTCCTGCAGCCACATTCGGCGCTCCACACACGATATGTAAAGGCTCGCCTTCCCCAACATTCACGGTCGTAATCTTCAATTTATCCGCATTGGGATGTTTTTCACAAGTAAGAACTTCACCAACAACCACACCAGCCAATCCGCCTTTCACCGCTTCGATTTTCTCCACTCCTTCTACCTCCAATCCGGTGGCAGTTAGAATTTCGCCCATGCGTTCGGCGCTGATATCTGTTTGAATATATTGTTTTAACCAGTTGAAAGAGACTTTCATGTTGTGTTCAATTTAAGGCGACGAAATTACGAAAAACGCGAGATAAAACGGGCGAAAAGCCACATAAGATGATCTTTAAATCAGCAATTTTTTCGAACGAAGAACCCCAAGACTTTACTCTAAGAATCTTGGGGCTTTCTACTCGACAAACGAACTATTCGAACTCTTCCTCTGTTAGTTGATTATTGGTCATAGCACCCACTATATTTCCCGACGCCACTGCATTGGCAACTGACCTCAAAGGGCTCGCGTTATCACCGCACGCCAGTACGCCAGGAATGGTGGTTTGATAAAACGGATCCACTTTCAGCAAGTTCATTTCCGTGGTTTCACAACCCAAAAACTTGGGTAGCTCACTACTTTGTTCAAAATGCGGTCGAGTATACAAGGCCCTCATGGTTTCGCGTGTTCCATCCTCAAAAATAAGTGCTTCCATTTGACCTTGGTTGTGTTCGATTCGTTGAATTTTCTTTTCAATGATGCGAATACTGTGGTCTTGAATTTTTGTCTTTTGTTCCTCGCTTAAACTGCACGATCCATTGGTATATAAAGTCAAATTCTTGGTCCAATTCCGGATTAATTGGGCATAGTGATATGCCACATCGCCATCGGCCAAAATGCCTGTCGTTTCCAATTTTACTTCGTAACCGTGACAGTACGGACAATGAATGATTGATTTCCCCCAGCAGTCAGAAAAGCCTTGAATATCTGGCAAAACATCCCGTACTCCGGTAGCCAGAATCAGTTTTTTAGCCGAAAAAAGTTGACCTGATTTGGTCTGAACCTCAAACCCAAGGTCCATTCCTTCCACCTTGTCAACCCAGTCATTTAGGAAGGAAACGGATTTGTATTTTTCCAGTTGAACCCGTGCCTTCGAGCTGATCATAGCAGGCGACTCGCCATCTTGGGTTAAGAAATTATGCGAATGAGGGGCGAAGCGATTACAGGGACTTCCGGCATCTATTATGAGAACTTTCCTCATTGCTCGTCCGAGTGCCAAGGCTGCCGATAAGCCTGCATAACTCCCTCCTATTATTGCTGCATCTAGTTTGTTCATTTCTTCCTTTTTATTTTCATTTCACCAATCAATTGAATTTTCTCTTCGAATATTTTTTTTTGGCTTAACGCAATTGTGTTGCAAAAATAAAACATATATTTGCAAACGCAATCAAGTTGCAATAAAGGTAGTTTTGAAAAAATCTAGAAAGACACAAGCTCGTACAGAAATCGTTCAAATTCTTCGTGAATCGAAGGAGGCATTGACCCATCTCGACATTCAGGAAAGGTTGAATGGCTTGTGCGACCGGGTAACGATCTATCGGGTTTTAGACCGCTTACTGGAAGAGGGACTAATTCACAAAATTGTGGGAATGAACAACGTTACGAGCTATGCCCATTGCCATCAATGTGAAACGGAGCACGAGCACAGTCATGACCATATTCATTTTAGTTGTGAGAAATGTCATACCACTACGTGCTTGGATCACGTGAAGCCGCAATTTGACTTACCCGAGGCTTATCAGGTTTCACAAGTTAACTTTTCAATCTCTGGCCTATGCCCGCAATGTATTTGATTATCAACTTCTTTGCTTTAATTTTGTAGCGTGAAAAAATTACTGGGAATCATCACTCTTTTTGCTTTGGTACTGTTGCATGTGCCAAGACAATGGGTGCATTCCCATGACGAAGATGTTGCTTGTGGTAAACAAGAGACCATAGCCAACTCTTGGGAAAAATCAAATCACACTTCTTTCACAGAAAACTGCTTTTCCTGTGATTTTGATCTAGGCTTTTTTACACCTGGGGTTACTCTATCTCTTATAGGGTTTAACGCGAAAATACCAACCCGTGTTTTGGCTACCTACCCCTTGGTATTCCCTTGTATTCACACCCTTTCTCCGTTAAGAGGTCCGCCCTCACTTGTTTGAAACAAATCAATCAATCAAGTAAAAAAACAGTAGAAAAATTTCATGAGAACCATTTTATTGGTGTTGTGTCATTGCATGGTGACCTGCACACTTTTCGGTCAAACATTTTCCGGAAATATCATTGACAAGGAAACGGCAAAACCTGTTCCCTTTGCCCGCGTCTTTATTTCAACCACGCAAGTAGGCACAGTTGCCGATTCCTTGGGTCGTTTTCAATTTGACGTGGACTTGCCACTTACCTTCGAAATTCGCGTTCGAGCCGAGTTTTACAAAACCGTACTCTTGAATGTGAATCTCTCGTCATCCCCTTTAACCATTTCCTTGGAATCGACCCATTTGGACATGGAAGACGTGGTGGTATCAACCCCCAAAGGAGGTTTGGCTGGCAACAATGTGTTCAAGGTGAACAAAATGGATTTGAATGAACTCAACTTAATCCAGAGTTCCAATCTTTCGGAGGCTTTGGCCAATATGAACGGGGTCCAAGTTTCATCCGTTGGTGCAGGAATTTCAAAACCGGTAATTCGCGGAATGCAGGGTTTGAGAGTTCTCAATTTGGTGAATGGGGTTCGCATCAATAACCAACAATGGGGTGGCGATCATGGTTTGGCCATTTCTGAATTAGGTATTGGATCGGTAGAATTAATCAAAGGTCCCTCCTCACTGCTGTATGGCTCCGATGCCCTCGGTGGGGTAATTTACCTGGTAGACGCCGCCTATCCCTCTCAAGGAAAACAAATCCTAAGCTTGAATACCCAATACGAAACGGTCAATGCTGGCAGCAAAACTAGCTTTGTCTATGGTGCATCAAAAGGGAAATTGCGCTTCATGGTTGGCGGACTGTATGGAACGTACGCCGATTATCAGTTACCAAATGGAAAGTACCTGAAAAATTCGCGTTACAATCAATTGGGAGGGAAATTTGCCATGACCTACAACAAAAAGAACTGGGTTTCACATTTGCGCTACTCGTATTCGCGCTTTCAAACGGGCCTTCCTGGACATTCTCACGATTCCATCATCGACCCTTTGAAATTCCAAAGCAACAAGGCACTTCGTTCGAAAACCTTACCCAATCAGCTAAATGAACTCAATGTAGCTTCCTTTGAAAACAAATTTTTCTTCAATCAAAACGAACTACAGGTTTTGCTATCCTATACACGAAATCAAATCTTGGAACACGAAGAAAAAGTAACGATTCCTGGAATTGGCATGTTTCTCGATAATTATGCCGCCAACCTTCGTTTTACCCATGTAATCAATGAAAAAAACAAATTGATCTACGGTTATCAAGGTCTCCTGCAAGTGAATCAAAACAACACCCGAGCTGAGGAACAATTGATTCCGAATTTCGATCAGCAAGATCACGGTTTGTATTCTATTTTGTATTTCAAACTGGGCAAAACGGACTTTCAATTAGGTGGCCGATTGGACCATCGAACTTTACAAGTTGCATCCGATCTACTTCGAGCAGATTATCTGTCTCCGAATTTCGCCTTTGGTTTTGTTCGCAAAGTGACGAGACATCTTATCCGATTGAACATATCAACGGGCTATCGCGCTCCTCATGTCTCTGAGTTGTTGTCCAATGGAGTTCACCATGCAGCCTTGCGCTATGAAATTGGGGATCGAAACTTAAAACCCGAATACAGCACTCAGTTGGACTTCGACTATGAACTAGAAGGCGAACATTTGAGTTTGGTTGTTAACCCCTTTTACAACCAAATCTTCAACTACATTTCTATGGCAGCCCAGGATAGTCTTATAGATGGAGTGCCTGTCTTCAATTACATTTCGGTGAAAGAAGCGCGCTTGTATGGAATAGATCTTGGTCTGCATTACCATCCTCATTTTGCCCATTTTTTACACTTCGAAACGACCTATAGTTATGTGCGTGGCGAAGATGGAAACGGGAACAATCTGGACCTGATTCCTCAGGGAAGAATCAACACACTTTTCAAGTTTCTCTTTGAAGGAAAAGCAAAACGCTATATCCAAAATCTGGCACTTCAGCATGAATATTACTTTGATCAAACATTTGTTTCTCAGTACGAAACACCATCCCAAGGCTACCACCTAATCAATCTTGGGGTGAATGGAGAACTGGGTAAAAAACAGCATCTGCTTTGGTCCTTAGGGGTAAAAAACTTGCTCAACGAAAGCTATATCAATCACCTATCGCGCTTAAAAAATATCAACACAGCCCATCCGGGAAGATCCCTGTATGTCGGCTTAACGTATCAATTATAATCCATCTTAAACAAAAAACAAGCAATATGAATATGATGAAAACAACAGTTGCCCTGCTCGCTTTGGGCTTGGTAACACTTACAGCGTGTAAAAAAGAAGAATGCCACGAATGTCATTACGAAAACGCAAACAACGAAGAAGTTGAATTGGGTGAAAAATGTGGCGACGAACTGGAAAATCTTGAAAAAGACGGTTATTCTGATGGAACCAACGTATATGAAGTGCACTGTCACGAGCACTAAGTCGGACAATCGGAACTCCAACAATGTAAATAAGCTATCCACTTCGATAGCTTATTTTTTTTCATCTGTTATTGGGATAGGACCAATTGAAGGGGAACAAATAAATGTGTAACGATGAACAATTTGCACCTTTCATCGGTTTAAACCCATGCGAATCAAGCACAAAAAATTCCAAGTGAAATGCGTGTTTTTTAACGATTATGTCAAGTTCTAAAAACACAAAAAACCTACCTTTGAGTTCTATGAAGCTCCTGCAAATCAAAAGCTTACTTTTCTTTTTGGTTTACCTTTTGCCTCTATCCATTTTTTCTCAGAAATCGGACAGCATAACCGTAAAAGCAACTCTTTCTGGATACGTAACTTCGGCTCAAAGTGGTGAGGCTTTGATTGGCGTGAAGGTGTTTGTACCCCAATTAAAAATAGGTGCAGTTACCAATAATTACGGATTTTATTCCCTCACGCTACCTGCCGATACTCATGCTATTGAATTCAGAAGTGCTGGATTGGAAACGGAAACCCGTATCGTCCCTTTGTTTGAAAACCTACAATTTGATGTGGAAATCGGTGGGAAAACGCAAGTATTGGAACAAGTGGAAGTCAATGCCCGAAAAGGAGAAAACATCGAATCAACCAAGATGGGACAAATCGAATTGGAGGTGGAAAAAATCAAGACTTTGCCTGCCTTTTTCGGAGAGGTTGACGTAATAAAAACGATACAATTATTACCTGGAGTCAATAGCGCTACTGAAGGAGGACAAGGATTCTACGTGCGTGGCGGTGGTCCAGATCAAAACTTGGTTTTATTGGATGAAGCCACGGTTTACAATGCAGCTCACCTGTTTGGATTCTTCTCTGTTTTCAATGTAGATGCGGTAAAAAGTGTGAACCTAATCAAAGGCGGAATGCCGGCGAATTTTGGAGGTCGGATGTCGTCTGTTTTGGAAGTAACGATGAACGAAGGAAACAACAAAGGATTTCACGTAAAGGGTGGACTCGGGTTGATTTCCAGCCGTATGACGGTAGAAGGTCCGATTAAAAAAGGTAAAGGTTCATTCATCGCTTCGGCACGCAGGACTTATATAGACGTCATCATGAAAGCCGCAATACCTGACTCATCACCCTTTGCGGGATCTGGCTACTATTTCTACGATTTCAATTTCAAGGCGAACTATCGATTATCGCCCAAAGACAAGGTTTTCTTGAGCGGTTACTACGGAAAAGACAAGTTCACCTTTGGGAACAAAGAGGATGACTTTTCAGTACAAATGCCATGGGGAAATGCCATTGCAGCGGCGAGATGGAATCACTTGTTTAATAGCAAGTTATTCATGAACGTAACGGCTACTTTCACCGATTATCTCTTCAGTTTCGGAAGTGCTCAGGATGAATTTACCTTCAGTTTGAGTTCCGGAATTAGAGACTGGGGTGGCAAAGTGGCCTTTTCGTATTTCCCGAATCCTCGACACAAAGTGAAGTTCGGAGCCGACTATTTGTTTCATACCTTCACCCCTATTTCGGTAGCAGCTCAACAAGCAGAAACCGTTTTCGATACCGGATTGGCGCAAAAATTGTTCAGCCACGAAACTGGAGCTTATGTCTTGGATGAATTCGATGTGACGGAAAAATTCCGTGTCAATCTTGGCTTGCGTTACAGCACTTTTACACATACGGGACCATTCACACGTTACATCAAGGACGATATTTCCAACCCTGATTCCACGATTCAATACCAACGAGGCGATATCATTCAATTCTACCAAGGACTGGAACCCCGTTTTTCGGCGCGCTATTTATTGGGCAAACACAACTCAATCAAGGGAGGCTATACCTATAATTACCAATACGTTCATTTGACTTCTTTGTCAGCCGTTTCTTTGCCTACCGATATTTGGTTTCCTTCCACCGACATCGCCAAACCACAGCAGGGGTCACAAGTTAACCTGGGGTATTTTCACAACTTCAAAAACGACCTATACGAGACTTCGGTAGAGTTGTACTACAAGAAACTCAACAACTTGATTGAATACAAAGACGGAGCCCTTCCGG
>JAOASF010000070.1 GCA_025210175.1 Crocinitomicaceae bacterium
ATTTGGACTTGCTGGCTACTTCTCTTGAGAAAATAGATCAATTCTTCCGTCCTGATTTTCTTTTCTATCAATCAGGTACAGACGTGTTGGCCACTGATAAATTAGGCAAACTGAGTTTGACTCACGAAGGGGTGCTCGAGCGCGACAAGATGGTTTTGAACTATGCCAATACAAATGACATTCCTATGGTTGCTTGCATGGGCGGAGGTTATAGTCCTCAAATCAAACATATCGTGGATGCGCACGTGGGGCTTTTTCGGGAGGCGGCTCAACTGTACGATTCAAGAATAATTCGTTAAAATTTTCATTTTTTGTCGGTGATTCAAATCTATGATTTACCTTTGTTTGGAATTAGTCTAAATAAATGAAACAGTCGGAATTGCAACAACCATCAGCCTTCAGCTTTTTGAATTGTTCTAATTGTTCGTGTGACAAGAAGAAAAATTGTTGCAAGAAATACAAGAAGAAAGGTGTACACTGCAAGAGCTGTCCTAAAAAATAGACTTCTCCTTTGTTTGTTATTGTTTGTACCTATTTTTTCAATAGGTCAAGTAAAAACACACCACCTCGGATGGACACAGAGTGTTCAAAAATCAGAACAGTTTTTTTCCGCAACCTATCAATATCATTTTCCCCAACAAATTATTCTCTCCATCGAAGAGGGCTTTGGGTGGAACCGAGCATTCCAGAATAGCTTGTTTTTTCATCAAGGTTTAAGCATTGCCTATCTTCCTGCCTCTCTAAAGGGAATTCACTTAGGCCCCTGTTTGGAATTGAATTACAATACCCTGAAATTTTCTCCCCAATCGGGTAGATTGCATGTTGCGGAACAGTTGTTCGGCGCAGTGTTTCAAAAGGGGGAGAAATGGAAATTTCAACTGAGTCTCCTTGGGGGGGACAGAACCAATTGGAGCAACTAACTTTTTGGTACGGCGAATGGAAGGCAAAAATCGGATTGGTCTATGCGTTTTAGTTGGTTGGTCGCATTGTTTTGTTTAACTGCATGTCAAAAGAAGGATGCATTGTCGGTTCAAATCCTTGGACATGCTGGCATGGGATTGAGCAGCAATACAGCGAACTGCCCGGGCAATAGTCAAATGGCCATCGATCTTGCCCTCGCATTGGATGAGGTCGACGGGATGGAATTGGATGTTCGGTTCTCGAAAGATTCCACCGCTTGGTTTGTACACGATTCGGAGTTGTCTTCGCAGACCAATCTGTCGGGGTGTGTGGAACAGAAATCCGATCAAGAACTTCAGAATGGGCGGTACAAAGGTGGAGGAAATCACAGACTTGTGTCGCTGAAAAAGGATGCCAAACTTTGGGAGGCAGGCAAGCGAATACTTTTGGATATCAAACACTTTAATGTCTGCGATCAACTTTTAATACCTGCAGAGGTCATTGATAAAGTACTGGAAAACTTGGGATTAAAGAACAACCCTAACGTCTATTTACTTTTTAATCAGGAAAGCTACTTGACTTATTTTCACGATAAAGGCTGGAAGGTGATGTATTCTTCCGATGACAAAGAGAAGTTTCAGACGGTCTTACAAAACCATCCCCAACTCTTTGGTTTTTTGGTTCGAAAAGACGTGTTGTCCAATTCTGAATTGCGATCCTTTCAAGAAAAGGGTATTTGGGTGTATCTTTACGAAATCCGTTCCAATAAGGAAAACAAGATGGTCCGCGAATCTATGCCCACTGGAATTTTGAGCGATGATGTGTACGGATCCATAATTGAACTGAGGTAATGAGCAAGAAAAAAGACAAGAATAGAGTTAATGTGGTTTATTCAACCAATCCAGACTTTCAATACGAATCAGAATTTGACCAAGAGCAAGAGACCTTGCCTGCAAATCAACAACGATTGTATGTTTCCATCGACCGCAAAAATAGAGGAGGAAAGGAAGTGACATTGGTTGAAGGTTTTGTGGGTACAGATAACGATGCAAAAGATTTGGGGAAGACACTCAAATCAAAATGTGGAGTAGGGGGTGCTGTGAAAGACGGTGAAATCATGATTCAAGGTAATTTCAAAGACCGCGTTTTCGACGAGTTGGTGAAAATGGGTTATCAAGTGAAGAAAAAAGGAGGATAAAGTCTAGCCGAAATAAGCACAAAAACTACGAAAAACTCTTTCTAAAATACTAGACTCTTTCCGCCTTTTAAGAGATAACCATTAGTCACTGGGAATGACTACATAACGAATATATCTTTTTCAATCATTGCATTTTTCAGTAAAACTTGAAACGTTGCTTTGGTTGATTTATCGGTGGTTTTTGGCAAGCAGAAAAAATAGAAAATTGGCTTCCACTCCTTGAAGCTAGTATCGTTTTATCAATTATCTTTGCCTCTAATGGGAAAGCAGATTATTCTCCATCCAAAGCAATTCGAGTTGACCATCAATCGACTTTGCTTTCAATTAATTGAAAATCATAGAAACTTCGAGGATACCGTCATTATTGGTCTACAGCCAAGAGGAATTCATGTGGTTACGCGTTTGAAGCTGCGGTTGGAAGAGATTTTAGGAAAGGAAGTTACCTGTGGTAACCTAGATATTACCTTTTACCGAGACGATTTTCGCAGAAGAGAAAAACCCTTGATTCCCAGCGCAACCAACATCAATTTTTCCATCGAAAACAAGAACATCGTTTTGGTAGATGATGTGTTGTTTACCGGACGAACAATTCGTTCAGGTCTGGATGCTCTTTTGGCATTTGGTAGACCTAAACAGGTGGAGTTGCTAACCATGATAGACAGAAGATTCAAACGACATCTGCCCATCCAAGCCGATTATGTAGGAAAAACTGTTGATACGCTCGTTTCTGAGCGTGTTTCAGTGGAGTGGAAAGACGTGGAAGGAGAAGATAGAGTCGTACTTTTTAGCCTTGAAGAGAATGGATAATTTGAGTGTAGAGCATTTAACGGGAATTCGGGATCTTACGAGAGCCGATATAGAATTGATTTTCCAAACAGCGGATAGCTTTAAGGAAGTAATCAATCGCCCGATAAAAAAGGTACCTTCCCTGCGCGATATCACCATTGCCAACCTTTTCTTTGAGAATTCGACGCGAACCCGATTGAGTTTTGAATTGGCAGAAAAGCGTTTGAGCGCAGATGTAGTCAATTTTTCAGCATCTTCTTCTTCGGTAAAGAAAGGAGAAACGCTGGTGGATACGGTCAACAATATCCTGTCTATGAAAGTGGACATGGTGGTGATGCGTCATTCAAGCCCGGGAGCTGCCAAATTCCTTTCTGATCGTATTTCAGCCAAGGTGATCAATGCCGGCGACGGAACACATGAGCATCCAACACAAGCACTTTTGGACGCCTACACGATTCGTGAGAAATTGGGCACAGTAGAAGGAAAAAAGGTGGTGATTGTAGGAGATATTCTACACTCGCGAGTAGCTTTGTCGAACATCATGTGTTTGCAAAAGCTGGGCGCAGAAGTGATGGTTTGTGGTCCCACAACATTGATTCCCAAATACATCGGCAAATTAGGAGTAAAAGTGTCGCACAACCTTCGTCAGGCCTTGGAGTGGTGTGACGTAGCCAATATGTTGCGCATTCAATTGGAACGCCAAGATGTCAAGTACTTCCCAAGTCTGCGCGAATACAGCATGCTTTTTGGGTTGGACAAAGCCTTGCTCGATTCTCTGTCGAAAGAAATCGTTGTGATGCACCCCGGACCAATCAATCGAGGTGTGGAAATTACAAGCGATGTTGCCGACTCCAAACAGTCCGTTATTTTGCAACAGGTAGAGAACGGAGTTGCCGTTAGAATGGCGGTTATCTATTTATTAGCAGCCAAAATAGACAGGCAATAAAATTTTGTTATTTTTGATTCAAACAACTGTGGAATATGAATTTTGAAACCAAGACTGATCAATACGGTGCAACCATTGTTTCGAAGGTAGAACGATTGAATGCGCAAAATGCTCCGGAATTGAAGTCCGAATTGGTACTGCTTAATATCAAAGGGA
Organism: Crocinitomicaceae bacterium; assembly: GCA_025210175.1. Classification (GTDB taxonomy): domain Bacteria; phylum Bacteroidota; class Bacteroidia; order Flavobacteriales_D; family Crocinitomicaceae; genus UBA2040. The sequence continues at coordinate 3,987 of JAOASF010000070.1, forward strand.
TTAACAACATCATTGTTGATCTTAGCGGGACAAAATACTGCGATTCTTCAGGTTTATCAGCTCTTTTAATGGGCAACAGATTGTGTAAAGACACCAGCGGCAAATTCATTCTTTGTGGAATGCAAGAAAACGTGGATAAAATGATCAAAATCGCACAACTGGATAAGGTCCTTTTGGTAGAAAGCAATCACCCAGAGGCCGTTGCAGCAATGCAAAAGTGAGTTTCTTCGTTCAATTTCTAGGTACTGGAAGTGCTTTGCCAACGGCAAAATCGAACCCCTCTTGTCAATACATTTTCTGTCAAAACCGTCACTTCTTAATCGACTGTGGTGAAGGTTCTCAAATTCAATTGAGAAAAGCAGGTATCAAGCTTCAGAAAATTGATGCCATTTTTATTTCTCATCTTCACGGCGACCATTATTTTGGCTTGGTTGGACTACTGAGCTCCATGCACCTTTTGGGGCGTGAAAAGGACATTCATATTTACGGTCCTCCTCCTCTGGAAAACATCGTTCGTTCACAAGTTGAATTAGGAAATTCCCGGTTGAATTTTGGTTTGGTTTTTCATCCCATCGAAGATCAATTCGAAGGACTTCTGTTTGAAGATAAGGTGATAGAAATCAAGACCTTTAAGCTCAAACATAAGATCCCAACCCACGGTTTTTTGCTCCACGAAAAAGTAAAACCGCGCCACCTGTTGGGTGAGAAGTTTCGAGAAGACGAATTGAGCATTGCACACATCCCTGCGTTCAAGGAGGGAAGAGATAGCCTAACGGAAGAAGGGGAAAAGTTGTCCTTTTTGGACTATACCTCAGCACCAGATTTTTCGGGTAGTTATGCGTATTGTTCTGATACTGCCTATTGCGAAAACATCGTTCAACACATCAAGGGGGTAGATACCCTTTATCACGAAGCAACCTTTACGAATCAGGATGAAGGAAGGGCGAAGGCAACCAAACATTCTACAGCTCAGCAGGCTGCTAAAATCGCTTCATTAGCCGAGGTAAAAACCTTGTATTTTGGCCACATGAGTGCCCGATACGATGATCCCAAGCTTCACTTGAAGGAGGCGAAAGAGATCTTTGAGAATACTCATTACGCCAAAGAAGGATTGCAGGTGAGATTGTCTTGATCAACGCTTCACTGTAAAAATTTCCGATAGGGAATACCCATTCCATTCAAAGCGGAGAAGATATTGACCATCCATTAATCTGCTCACATCCATTGTGCTTTCAAGTTTACCCGATAGAACGGCCTGACCCAATAAATCGATGACAACAAAATCCAAGCCAATCAATGACTCAGGAATCGTAAGGAAATCAGAGCTTGGATTTGGGTATAATTGCCCATTCCATTGTATCTCTTTGATTCCAATAAATTGAAAGTGCTTAAGGGTTTGTTTCAGGCGTTGATAGTTACTATCCAATCCAGTTGTATAAAACAGATTGTTTCCATCCGTAAAGGAACACCCGCCTTTTCTTGGAGCATAATTAGAAACTGTGTGTGAGCTCCAATTTTGAAGCAAAGGTTGATATTTCCAAACTTGGTTAGTTGTGGTTTGATCAGAGGCCATTCCAAAAATAACGTAGATATGACCGTCGAAATATTGGCTTTGATGATAGGCTAGCCCTTCAAGCATTGGAAAAGTGGTTTCAATAGACCATACATCGTTGAATTCATCGTAGCTGTATATTTCAAGGTAATTGTTTGCCCCATTTGAACCCATCGTAATAAAAGCCAAATTAGAAGCAACAGCAGAACTAGCTCGCCAGAACGAATCTGGAAAGGGGTTTTTCTGTGTCCAAGTTCCAGTGGTTATGTGATAACACCAAACTTCATCCGTCGTAATCCCTTGACTATTTTTTCCACCCACGAAATATACCTTATCCCCCAATACAAAATTGGTAGTTCCATAGCGACCAAAAGAAGGAATGCTGTCAATCAAAGTCCAGGTGTCGTGGTTCGAACTATAACGCCATAAGTCTTTGTACGTTTGACCATTCCCGAGGCCTCCAAACAAGAATCCCGAAGTGTCGTAGGCAAAACCTGAGGCATATTGCCTTTCCTTTCCTAAAGGTAAAAAGGCAGTCGTTTCCCAATTTTCGGATAGCATATTAAAACGAAAAAAATCCCGCGTTGGCTGAAAACCCTCAGCGAAACCAGTTCCAACATATCCATACTGACCAATGGTGAAGGTTGCTGCATCATCTCGACCTAAACCTGGAAAATCATCTACGAAATACCAAATATCTTGCGCATGCATTTTGGAAAACGTGAATAAAATGAGAAGGAGTAAATAGTAGCTTTTTCTTTTCATGCTTCTCAAACGTAAGTTCTTTCCTTTTGGTTTAAATCCCATCTATTTTATTTTCTGTCTCTTAAATGTCCTGTTTTTCACTGTTAAAAAGAAGTTGAATTAGACTGGAAGAATTAAAATTACCTTAATTTGGGGGTCTTAAAAATTACGTAATGAAGCCTTTTTTCATATTAACCGCCTCTTTTTTATTGACTGCATTATCTCATGCTCAAACTCAAAAATGGTACGAGCTAGTAGATGATCCCACTGTACCTTTTAGCCAAGTGCAGGAGGCTTTTTATCAAGAATGGGAAGGGCGAGTTCCTGAAAAGGGGCAAGGATATAAGCAATTTAAGCGTTTGGAATATTATGCGACCCGCCGATTGACTGAAGGTGAAAGTCTTGCGAAATTGGGTGAAACCTTTCCCAATTATTTGAATTATTTAAAAACAAATCCGCAGGTAAGTGCCAAGGTAGATCAAATATGGCGACCAGTTGGTCCTGCTAGTATCCCAACGAATGGAGGAGGGGCCGGTCGATTGACCTTTTTGCGATACCACCCAACTAACGTTTCTATCATGTACATCGGTACACCGAATGGTGGGCTGTGGAAATCTTCTAATGGAGGGGCATCATGGGAAAATCAAAACGATTTTTTGTCGGTGATTGGGTGTTCGGATCTATTGATCCATCCACAAGGTCCTGATACAATGTATTTGGCAACGGGCGACAACGATCACGTTTCAACTTATTCTCACGGAGTATGGAAAAGTGTTGATGGAGGAAATACCTGGAACAATACAGGGTTTACTGTAAATCCATCAGGAGGAATGCGCATTTTTAAAATGGGAATGGATCCACAAGATCCACAAATTATTTTGGCGGCTACCACATCCGGCTTGCGTCGCTCCGTGAATGGGGGACAAAGTTGGACCATTGCTACCTCCGGAAACTTCAGAGACTTAGAACGTCACCCAGGAAATTCACAGACTTGGTATGCGGCCACAACCACACAGGTAAAGGTATCTACGGACAACGGAGCTTCATGGACCAATGCCAATGGTATTCCAGGAGGCGTTGGAAGAATTGCTATTGCGGTAACGGAAGACAATCCAAATGCCGTCTTTTTATTGGTTGCAAAATCTGATAACTCCTTGATGGGTATCTATAAATCAACCGCTTCAGGACAAAACTTTACACAAATCACGGATGATCAAGTGAACATGCTAGGTTGGGATGTTGACGGTAATTCAACCGGAGGACAAGCGTGGTACGACTTGGCTTTTCAAGTAAACCCATCCAACGAAAATGAAATGTTTGTAGGTGGAGTAAATGTTTGGGGAACATCCAATGGAGGTCAATCATGGACAATAAAGGCACACTGGTACGGAGCCAATGGTACACCATATGTTCACGCGGATATTCACGGAATCGAGTATTCTCCGGATAATGGGACGGTTTACATCATTCACGATGGTGGAATTTCAAAAACGACCAACGCAGGATCTAGCTTTAGCGATATCAGTAGTAACTTGAACATCAGTCAACAATACAAAATTGCTCAAGCGTCAAACGATGAAAACTTGATTTTGGCAGGACACCAAGACAATGGAACCAATCGCATGCAAGGTTCAGGAAACTGGTCGCGCGTGCTTGGTGGAGATGGAATGGATTGTTTGATTGATTACAGCAACAACAATCGAATGATCGGTTCAATCCAGAATGGTGCGCATCGTTCTTCTACCAATGGAGGTAATAACTTCGGAAACTTCTGTAATGGATTGAAATCTGGAACATGGGTGAGCGTGGTGTATCAAGATCCTTTTGACCCGAATGTGGTTTATGTCGGTGGACGTGACTCCTTGGTTAAAACGACCAACTTTGGTCAAACGTACACCATGACAGGTACTGGTTTCGATGGTGATATTGTAGAAATGGCCGTGTCTCCGAGTCAGCAAGGTTTGATTTTTATTTTGCAAGGAACTGGGAGTCAATCCAAAATTATTAAGTCCGAGGATGGTGGAGCTACTTTTACGAATATCACCAATAATTTACCCGCTTCTTCAAAAGTTCACCTGGCCGTTGACCCTCATAACCCAGAGCATTTGTGGGTGGTTTACTCAAGTTTTTCGTCTGTTTACAAGGTTTGGCGTTCGAGAAACGGCGGAGATACGTGGGAAAATATTTCAAGCGGTTTACCCAATGTGCCTTGCAATGTTTTGTTTGTTCAACCGCAAACGGATCAAAATATCTACTTGGGCAATGACGTGGGGGTATTCTATCGCGATAGTATAACGGAAACCTGGATACAGTTTGGTGATAGCTTGCCAACAACTGAAATTACCGATATAGATTTTTACAAATCAACGAATTCGATTGTTGTGGGAACGTATGGACGTGGAATTTGGCGTACAACAGCCATGAATGAATCAGGTGCCAATCTTGAGGAATTGAAATCCACTAAAGACTTTTCGATTTACCCGAACCCAGCCAATGAAAGCTTCTCGATTAAAACGAAATTGAACCTAGTTCAAATTGAGTTGATTGACATGAATGGGAAAGTAACACCAGCAAACTTCAATCAAGAAGGTGAGTCGTATCGAGTGGAATGCAGTGAAATGTCAACGGGTATTTACTCGGTTCGTTTGACAACAAGCGAAGGTGTACAATCCACCGAAAGCATTCAGATCAGCAAATTAAACTAGACCTTTCGATTGAAGTAATTCTTCCAGACTTGCTTCGTCGGAAAACAATACATCTCTTGCCTTGCTCCCTTGGAATGGACCAATGATGTTCATTCCTTCGAGTTGATCGATGATTCGACCTGCGCGATTGTAGCCCAATTTTAATTTGCGTTGCAGTAGACTTGCAGAACCTTGTTGGTGCATTACAACGATTCGTGCTGCGTCGGCAAACAAAGGATCGATGTCGTCCATGTCCACATCTCGCTCTTCACCACCCTCACCGACGTATTCAGGAAGAAGGAGAGCATCTGGATAGGCGCGTTGTTCTCCAATGAATTCACAAATAGCTTCCACTTCTGGTGTGTCAACAAAACCACATTGCAAGCGTACCATGTCAGAACCTGTTGATACAAGCATGTCTCCTCGACCGATTAACTGATCTGCACCCGAATTGTCCAAGATGGTTCGCGAGTCAATTTTCGATAATACACGGAAGGCAATACGCGCAGGGAAGTTGGCCTTGATCATACCCGTAATGACGTTTACGGATGGACGCTGTGTGGCTACGATCAAGTGAATACCAACGGCACGGGCTAACTGCGCAATTCGAGCAATAGGGTGTTCAACTTCTTTACCAGCTGTCATAATCAAGTCGGCAAACTCATCAATTAAAACGACGATGTAAGGAAGGAAACGGTGACCCTTTTCTGGGTTCAATCTGCGAGAAATGAACTTGGTGTTGTACTCTTTGATGGTTCTTGTTTGAGCAAGTTTCAACAATTCGTAACGGTCATCCATTTCAATACAGAGAGAGTTCAATGTATTCACCACCTTTGATGTATCGGTAATAATAGCGTCTTCTTCGTCGGGTAATTTGGCAAGGAAGTGACGTTCAATTTTATTGTACAAAGTCAATTCGACCTTCTTCGGATCGACCAATACAAATTTAACCTGAGCAGGGTGCTTTTTGTAAAGTATAGATACCAAAATCGCGTTCAAACCGACCGATTTACCTTGTCCGGTAGCACCCGCAACCAAAAGGTGAGGAAGCTTCGTTAAATCGAACATATAGGTTTCGTTGGTAATGGTTTTTCCCATCACCACAGGTAATTCCATGTCCGAATTTTGGAATTTTTCGCTGGCAATCAATGAACGCATAGACACCATGTCTGGTTTGGAGTTAGGTACTTCAATACCAATGGTTCCTTTACCTGGAATAGGCGCGATAATACGAATTCCAAGTGCGGCCAAACTCAAGGCAATGTCGTCTTCGAGGTTCTTAATTTTTGAAATACGAACCCCCGGAGCTGGTACAATTTCGTAAAGAGTAACGGTTGGACCTACCGTCGCCTTAATCGAGTCAATTTCAATTTTGTAATTCTGGAGGGTTTCAACGATTCGATTTTTGTTTTCTCCTAGCTCTTGTTTGTTGATTGAAATTCCACCCTGACCAAAGTCGCGCAGTAAGTCAATCGGAGGGAGTACGTAACTCGAAAGCTCAAGTGTTGGGTTGTAATCCCCAAATTCCTTTTGCATGTCGCTCAATTCATCGTCTGATAAAACCTCTTCTTCAGGCGCAATTTCGACCACCATTGAATTGTCTTCCTCTTCCTGGCTTGCCTCGGGTTGTTCGGTCGCAATTTCTATTTCAAAATCAGTATCACTTTCAATGTCTGAGCTCGAATCGTTTTCTTTTACTTTGGTTTCAAATACTATTTCGTCATCTGAAATATCCTCCTCTTCTTCCTCAAAGTCATCTTCGTCAAATAAAATAGCGGCCGATTTTTTGTCTTCTTTTATTTCTTCATCCTTGATGGTATTCACCACGTTGATGTCTGAATAATTACTAGCGTCTTCCACATCCTTTTCTGGGGAAGCAAATTCCTCCTTGCCCCAATTCAATAAATTGGTCAGAATGGCTTTTAGGTTAATATTGAAAAGAAAGAGGGTCACCAAATAGAGGAGGCCTATGAGTAGAAGAAAGGTTCCAAACTTACCTAGCTGCAAATCCAACCATTTGTTGATATGATATCCGAAAGATCCACCTCCGTACATAGGAATGCTGGAGAAATAACCCAAGAACAGCGAACCCCATACCATAAAACTCAAGGCAATTTGTATGGTTTTTTTGAGTGGAAGCAAACTGGTTTTGATCAAGATCTTTACGCCAAGCAAAAAAATTACGAAGCAAATGCCCAAAGAGGTCAAACCAAACCAACGGAACATGAACAAATGAGAAATCCAAGCTCCGAATTTACCGAGCCAGTTAGCAACTGGCGTTTCGTCGCCCGAAAGCATGTAGTCAATAAAGCTCTGATTGAGGACTTGGCTCTGGTCTTCTTGCCACGTAAAGATGTAGGAAAGACAAGCCAAAAAGCCGTAAATGGAAAACAAGAGGAAAACGATTCCAACCGTGTTTTTGAATTTTTTCTGCTGAAAGCGCTGCACGAACCCACTCCAACCAGAAGAGTTTGAAGATTTTGACTTTTTCTTAGTCGTCTTTTTCTCCTTTTTAGGAGGTTTGGAACTGGAGGATTTATCGATTATTTCGTTGTCTTCAATCATGTCTTTCTCTATCCTACGAATGTACAAAGCATTCAGGCAGAGCGGGTTCTTCGCTTTGGTTTTCTATACACAAACTAGTGTTAGTTTGAACTAGGCTGAAAACGATTCATGAATTCGTTCAACGTAATCTTTTCAAAGTCTGATGGTATTCCAAATCGATCCTTCTCTGGCAAGGTCGTGTCGATGTCGATCAATTCGTACTTAAAAATACCTTCTTGGTGCTGTAAGTAATAAATCACAGGAAGCCCTTTGATGCCTTCATATACGTTTAGCAAATCGGGGCGAATACCGGGGATGTAATAGATCATTTTTGCCTCTCCTAAATCTGGTCGTTTCACCAAGGCACGATGGGCTTTGTAGGGGCCAAATGATTTTCTTTTCCACCCAATGTATTTCAAATGCAAACTGGTGTCTATTGCCATAGAAGAACTGTCATCGTGGGTTTGAATAGCCAACTTTTCACCTTTGAAATAAAGCAAAATGTACGATTTGTTGAGGACCAAATGTCGAATGGAGACTTGTTGCCCCAGACTGGTCCTGCTCTCCATGCGAACAAGGGTATCATTGGTGTAAACCTGGAAGGTATCTGCTGGAATAATGGATCGAACGTTGGTGTCTACAGCCTCTACACGATAGGTAAGCTTACCTACGAATGGTTGTTGAGCCTGCAGGGTGTGAATGGTTCCAAGGATAAAAAGGAATACCATCATTGTTTTCAAAAGTTGAAAATAGCTATTTGATTGCGGGTGCTGCTGTGCTTTGTACATGTGATGTTAAACGGTATCTTTGCGCTTTTGTTACAAGGGTTTTACCTTGCAAAATTGGTTAAGAAAGCAATAGAAATGTCGAATAAAGTCGAAATAATAATCAACAACTCTGAGCTTACGGCCGGAACAAGAGGAGCTTCTTTAGGTCCTTTTGCGATCATGACGGCTGCTCGGAAATTGGGAAGTGAATTTTTTAGCAAGTACCAACAAACTCGCCTGAAGGATTACAATCATCTTCTGGATACCCCTTCCTATTATCGCAAAGCGAAGAATATCGAAGGTTTGAAAGAAGTGTATTTGGAATTGCAACAAGCCATGTCTGTGGGTAGCGAAAAGAAGATAGTTTTGGCTGGCGACCACGGCTCTGCGGCTGGAACCATTTTGGGATTGAAAACGCGTTACCCAAATACCAAAGTTGGTGTTGTATGGATTGATGCTCATGCCGACATTCATACCCCTTACACCACGCCATCGGGCAACATGCATGGAATGCCTTTGGCAGTAGCCATGGGAGTAGACAATTTGGAAAACAAGCACAATGCGATTCCAGATGATTTGATTGCAAAATGGGATGAATTGAAAGCTCTTTACCAAGGTGACCACTTGCAAGAAGACGAATTGATTTACATCGGCGTTCGCGATACAGAGGAGGAAGAAGATGCCATTATCGAAAGCAAAAAGCTCCGGAACATTACGGTCGGAGAATTAAGAGCCAACCGCAATTGGGAAAAGGAATTAGAGGCATTTTGCGATCGCATGGATTACATCTATGTTTCTTTTGATGTCGACTCAATGGACCCAAGTGAAGTTTCTCACGGAACGGGAACACCTGTGCCAAACGGACTGCATGTGAAAGAAGCCGAAGAGTTGCTTCTGCGCTTTGCCCATCACCCTAAAACAAAGTGTATTGAATTCGTGGAAGTCAATCCGTGTTTGGATGAAAAAATCAATACCATGGCCGAAGTAACCTTTGGTTTTTTAGAAAAAGTTACCACAGCATTTGAATCGAAATAGAATGGAAAGTTTCGTTAAAGAACTGATATATAATAATCAAGAAGAATTATTCGGGAACAAAGTACCCGACAAATTAATACAAGTATCCAAAACCAAATCAGGTGTGAAGGGGGATTTGACTGTTGTCATCTTTCCATTAGCTGGTTTTTTGAAAAAGGCGCCAAATGAGATCGCAGAGAAAATAGGTCGATTGGTAGTTGACCGATCAACGGCCATCGAGAAGTACGAAATCGTGGGAGGGTTTTTGAACCTGTTTGCAAGTTCTCGTTTTTACTTGGAGCAATTGGAACGAATCCATGCCGACCCACAATTTGGATTTGAACCTGCAAAGTCGAAAAGTAAATTAATGGTGGAGTACTCTTCACCCAATACGAACAAACCACTTCATTTAGGTCACCTTCGAAACAACTTTTTGGGCTATTCCGTTGCCGAAATTTTGAAAGCCTACGGTTACGACGTGGTGAAGACCCAAATCATCAACGATCGCGGTATCCATATCTGTAAAAGCATGCTCGCTTGGGAGCGCTTCTCACCGTTGAACGAAAAAGGAGAACGCGAAACCCCTGCCAATACGGGGATGAAAGGTGATAAACTGGTAGGGAAATACTATGTGGAATTCGACAAGAATTTCGTTCAAGAAGCCAAGGAAATTATCTCCCAATGGGAGGCCGGAAAATTCGATGGAGTGGATGATGAAATCGAAATGGAATTCAACCGTTTGACTTCTTCAAAGGAAGGGAAGGACGAGAAAGCCGTAAAAGGAATAGATGGGAAAATCCTCGACTTGGCAAAAAATCAGACTACACTTCTTCGCGATGCTAAAGAAATGTTGGTGAAGTGGGAAGCGAAAGATCCTCAAGTGTACCTGTTGTGGTCCACGATGAATGGTTGGGTGTATGAAGGCTTTGATGTCACATACAAGGCTATGGGCGTTGATTTCGACAAGATGTACTACGAGTCGGATACCTTTATCGTTGGTAAAGATTTGGTACTTTCTGGTCTGGAAAAAGGAATTTTCTACCAAAAAGAAGACGGGTCCATATGGGTGGATTTAACCGGAGACGGTTTGGATGAAAAACTCTTGTTGCGCTCGGATGGAACGGCTGTGTATATGACCCAAGATATGGGGACGGCTTATGATCGTTACCGCGATTTTCCAGATTTAGACGGAATTATTTATACGGTTGGAAATGAGCAAGATTATCACTTCAAAGTATTGTTTTTGATTCTTGAAAAACTCGGTTTTGATTGGTCAAAAAATTGCCAACACTTGAGTTACGGAATGGTTGATTTGCCGAGCGGTAAAATGAAATCGCGCGAAGGTACCGTAGTAGATGCAGACGACTTGATTGCCGAAATAGTAGGGAAGGCCAAGGAAGCAACTCTCGACAGAGGTCACATCGACGGAATGAACGATGCTGAGGTGGATGATTTGTGTAAAATGATCGGTCTCGGTGGGTTGAAGTACTATTTGCTCAAGGTGGATCCGAAAAAACGTATGATGTTCAATCCAGAAG
>JAOASF010000071.1 GCA_025210175.1 Crocinitomicaceae bacterium
AGCGGAGCCTGGAGCCTTGATCGGTTTTGCCGGACCGCGCGTTGTTCGCGAAACAATTGGTCGTGAATTGCCAGACGGTTTCCAAACTTCGGAGTTCGTTTTGGAACACGGTTTCCTAGATTATATTGTGGAGCGCCAACACTTGAAAGAAAAATTAGCCTTGAGCCTTCGTTGGTTTAGAAGCTAAAAATATTATTCAAGCACAATAAATATATTACTAAAATCGGTCAACTGGCCGATTTTTTTTATACCTTGCACTAAAGTATTAAGTACTACTATTCACCTGCAAAAGGTTCAACCCCACCAGATTAATTTGAAACAGTATATGTAAGGATACACCAATTCCTACTTACTATTGGGTGTATATAAAAAAACGGTAGTCATTTGCGTGGCTACCGTTTTTTTGTATTTCTTATCTAAGTTCTTAGTTTGTTCTACCTGGGTATTGAGTCAGGGCTTCACGCAAACATTCCAAGGATCTTTCCAAAGAAGATTTTTCAAGAACATAAGCCAAACGAGCTTCTTGTTCACCAGCACCTGGTGTTGAGTAAAATCCATTACATGGGGCCATCATAACGGTGTCTCCTTCGTAATCAAACTCTTCCAATAGCCACTGACAGAATTTCTCTGCGCTATCTACCGGAAACTTGGCCACACAATAAAATGCACCGCTTGGTTTCGGACAGAAAACTCCAGGGATACTGTTCAACCCTTCTACCAAGGTGTTTCTTCTTTCTACGTACTCATTTACCACATCATCGAAATAGCTTTGTGGTGTATTCAAGGCAGCCTCAGCAGCAATTTGATCGATGGTTGGAGGCGATAAACGCGCTTGTCCAAATTTCAAGACGGCCGAAACCACATCTTTGTTCTTGGAAACCAATGCACCGATACGAGCTCCACACATGGAATAACGCTTCGAAACGGAATCAATCATGATCACGTTTTGCTCCAAACCTTCTAAGTTCATCACAGAGAAAGGAACCGCTCCGTCGTAACAGAATTCGCGGTATACTTCATCGGCAAAAAGAAACAAGTCGTGCTTTTTTACAATCTTGCTCAATTTTTCCAATTCTTCCTTTTTGTACAAATAACCGGTAGGATTCCCTGGGTTGCAGATTACAATTGCCTTTGTTTTATCGGTAATTTTCTTCTCAATTTCCTCTATTGGAGGCAAAGCAAAACCATTGTCTATGGTAGCCGTAACGGGAACTACTTTCAAGCCAGCAGTTACGGCAAATGCATTGTAATTGGCATAAAATGGCTCAGGGATAATGATTTCATCTCCAGGGTTACAAGTGGCAAGGAAACCAAAAATCAGGGCTTCAGAACCTCCCGTTGTAATAATGATATCTTCGTGCGTTACGTGAATGTCGTTCTTGAGGTAAGCATCGGCCAACTTGCGTCTGTACGACTCAAAGCCAGCACTGTGGCTGTACTCCAAAACGTGACCATCGAAAATTTTGATCGCTTCAAGCGCGCTATCTGGCGTAGCAATATCCGGTTGTCCGATGTTCAAATGGAAAACGCGTTTACCCGCTGCAAATGCTTTTTCAGCATACGGTACCAACTTGCGAATTGGTGAAGCGGGCATGTCCAAACCCTTTTGTGAAATTTGAGGCATATTTGTACTTTATTAGAGCCGCAAAATTAACTAGAATCTTTTTAAATGGACAGAAGAAAATTACCCTTTAGAGGACTCCTATTCGGGATGTGTTTTTTCCTCCTTGCAGGATGTGGAAGTGATGATACGAAAGGAAAAGTTGATCAGGAATCGAATACTGTTGTCCCAGAGCAAGAGAAGCATGTTATTCCAGAAAGTTGGAAGTCGCTCGTGTCCATTTCGTCCATCGATACCAATATTGTGATTGATCTTCGCTATGCGACAGATAATAATTTTACCAAGAGTGTTTTGTACGACACCATGCGGAATGCTTATTTGCAAGAAGTAGTGGCGCAAAGGTTGAGTGATGTTCAGTCTTTTTTGTCGAGTATCAAACCTGGGTACAGATTGGTGGTGTATGACGCGATGCGACCGAGGTCGGTTCAACAAAGAATGTGGGATCTTTTGGATAGTATTCCCTTTGGTGAACGCGTGAAGTTTGTTTCCAATCCCAAATCAGGAAGCGTTCACAATTATGGAGCTGCCGTGGATGTGAGTATCCTGAACGAAAAAGGGGAGACGCTAGATATGGGGGCGGGCTACGACGATATGCGTCACATCGCTTATCCCATGTACGAGGATTCATTTAAGCTGCTAGGACTGTTAACGCAACAGCAAATCGAAAACCGGGTGTTGTTGCGCAAAGTGATGCGTCGAAAGGGCTTTATTAACATTCCCACTGAGTGGTGGCACTTCAATGCCTTTCCGAGAGCCATTGCAAAGCGTAAGTTTGACATCATTGAATAATCAATATCGAATCATCCAATACGTGCATTGGCGGTATTCCAATAGGCGCCAGATTTCTTCCAGGTTTCTTTGTGAAAGATCGTTTTGCACAGGTAGGATGACATAGAAGTCTTTGTTTATCTGGTTGAGTGTGGTTTGAACGAATCTACAGTTTAGACTTTTCATCAGTTTCACAGCGGCTTTTTGATTGTCGAATATCCCCAAAACCAAGACGAATTCTATTTTCTCCTTATCGAAAGAATTGAATTCAAACTTCTGGGCATTGAACGGTTCAATGAGGATGGCGCGAAAACGCAAAAAGTCAATTATCTGATCGCGGTTCGATACACGCGCTGAAAAATCCGGAATATCCATTTGTTTGATGGAGTTTTGCTTCGCTTGAGTTGTGGGACTTGAAAATCGCATAGAATCCCTGTCTAAAATTTCTGCACTATAGGCACTTTTATCTATGTAATCTGGGGTAAGGGGCTCGTAAAATTCTTCAAGCATCTCTTTCGAAGATTTCCGTTTGTTTCTAGAAAAGCGAAACGCCAACATGATTTCTTGATTGACCCCTTTAAATGTTTGGGTATGAATAAGGTATCTCTGGGCATTGTAGCCGAGGTACAATCCACTTTTGAAACGCAATCCAACTCCCATCTTAAAGGATGTTTGAAAGCAGATGTCTGAGTATAGTTGGATAAAATCTCTGTAGATCAAGTTCACACCCAATTGATGACGGATGGCATGGTTTTTTTCCTTGTAAAAAACGTATTGTGGCTCAATGGTTAAATCGATGTGCTCGGGATGAAAGGTGTATAGCGTTCGATGAAAGAGCAATGCATTAAGTGTTAGCAAATTCTGGGACGATTGCGTTCGTTTGGCTACAAAAAGTTGAGGAATGGAAAACTCGGTGGAAAAATCCTTTCTGGTGAACCGAACCCCAAAGGTTCCATTGGTGTTCCAATTGGATTGATTCCCTTTGTTCAACAAATAATCGTCGTTGTGAAAAGGGTTTAAATCTGCCGTATTCAGCGTTGTTTGAAAAACCCCAAAACGAAGACCAAAGGAAAGTTTGTTGTAATTGGCAAACAATAATTGATAATTGTAATCAACCATAAATGAGGTCATAGCAAGATCTCCCAACTTTTGTTGGAAAACTTGTCCACCAAAACCGACCTTATCGCTTTTGGTTTTGTGACTGTAACGGGCGTAATTCAATTGAAACTGGTTGAACGGAGACAATTGCTTGTTGTGCAACAAATACAAATGATTTCGTCCTTCCTCTTTTACAATGGAAGCGGGATTAATTAATTCTCCAGCTTCATACCCATGTTGAATTGAAAGTAGATTTTGCCCCCATGTACCCTGTGCCAGCAGCATACATAGGCAAGACCCTAAGATTAAAGATTTCATATACTAACGTTTTAACCATACCAAACTGCATTACCTGATTTTTTATGTCATTTCATTACGTGTTTAATAATCGATTGTGATGTAGCCTCTTTTGGCAACTACTCCATCTATTTCTAAAGAGTAGATCACCTGGCCCTGAGGTACTTTTTCACCAGATGAAAGGGTGCCAGCCCAATCGTTCTGATAGTTTATTTGTTCGAATAAAATCTCTCCGTCAAGGGAATAAATTCGCAAAATGGACCTTGTTTCGGCAGGGAGGTTTTCAATCATCAAAACATCATTTTTGCCATCGTTGTTCGGAGTCAAAAAGTTGTATACCTCTATTGGTGCATCTTGGTGATCTCCATCCATAATATTTGTTTGTCCCTCTGTACTTGCAATATCCCAGCCAAAGTTGATATCGGTAAAAAGAAAGATGTGATCCGTGAATGTGACCATTCTATTGAGTACGTTGCTGCGCTTCTTCAAATCTTTGGATTGAGCGAATATGCGGAGATGAAAATTTTCTTCAGGAAAAGCTTCCGAAAGTTTTAGTTCGTAGTGACCGGTGGAGTTTTGATTGAGTTCGAGTTGGAATTCTTTTTGAACGGTTGGACGACTGTCAATCGTTAGGTGAAATTCTATCACCTCTTTTATGATTTCATCAGAGTTGTTTTGAATGTCAAAATGAACTATCGCATTTTTCTTTTTTCCCTTGGAAGGATGATTGGATAATTCTATGTTGGAAATCTCAAAATTGATCTGTGCACTGAGATGAAAACCAAGTAAAAACAACACGCACGTAAGACAATACTTTGACATAGTAAGCAAATTAATTAGTAATGACCTAGTGATAAAGCGAGTGAGTCAGACCTGACTGCGTGGAAAAGTAGTATGTTATAAATGTACCCTTTTATCCTGACAATCAAAATTTTATTTCGATGAACAGTGTGTTAAGAGCACGTTAGCTACAGATATACGCAAATAGAATCGAAATGGATTTTGGGTCAGAATTTTTACTGGGTCAGAAACTTCACGAAGTGATAGCCTTTGGCCACGAAACCTAACTTGTAGTAGAGTTTATGTGCTTGAAAATTCCCAACGAAAGCATCCAACACCATCGTTTCACAGTGCTGCTTGTGGGCGATTTTTTCGAGATGTTCGTAAAGAAGAGTTCCCAAGCCGTGTTTTCTATAATCTTGATGAACAATCACGTTGTCCATTTCCAAAATTTTGCCGGTCCAGAGTTTGGTATGGATCCAATATCCGCTCAATCCAACACATTCTTCCTCTTTGTATACGGCCACCATCGCATAACGATAGGGTAGCATGTCTATCAAACGATCTCGATAAACGGGCATGGTCAATTCGGGATACATTTGATTGAGCAAGGGTAAAAATGGAAGCATTTCTTCCAACTTCGTGATTTCCTTTATGGTAAACGCTTGCATTTAACGCTGAAGTAAATTTTCGTTGAACAATTCCAAAATGCGGCGATATTCGTCTGTCCACGAATAACTTTTCACAAAACCATGTGGCTCCACTGGAAAAACAGCCAGGTTCCAATTCTTTTTCCCTAACTCGATGAAGCGTTGACTCAGTCGAACGACATCTTGAAATTGGACATTGTCATCGACCATTCCATGAAGCATAAGTAAGGGAGAAGCTAAATTTTCGGCAAAATAAATAGGAGATGATTGCTCATAGGCCTTCGGGTCCAAATCGGGATAGTTCAAAATGTTGCTCGTGTATTCGTGATTGTAATGTGCCCAATCCGTAACCGAGCGCAAGGCGGCTCCACATGCAAATTTATCGGGTTGTGTTAATAGAGCCATGAGGGTCATAAAACCTCCATATGAACCTCCGTAAATTCCAATTTTTTGGGCCGGTATACCAATGGAATCGATGAGATATTCTCTTCCGCTCAATTGATCATTCAAATCCCATCCACCCATGTGTCGATAAATGGCCGTTCTACAATCGCGTCCATATCCATCACTCGCTCTGTAATCGATGTCTAAAACGGTGTATCCCGAGTCGATCAACAACTGATGAAACAAAAATTCATGGTAATAAGCACTCCAATAGCGATGAGCGTTTTGAAGGTAACCCGCGCCGTGAACAAAGATTACTGCTGCTTTTTTATCCTTGGCAGCATCCGGCTTGTACATTCTGGCATACACATCCTTGTTGTCCATACCTTTGAAGGTGATGTTAGCCGGTGCCTGAATTTTTAACTGATTGAAGGCTTCGGTTGTGGATTGGGTTACCTTCTTTTGTTTTTTGGCATCTGTACTCAGGGTGTAGACCTCCCAAGGCGAAGTGGAGGTACTGATTCGAGCGGCGAATGTTTTTTCATCTGGAGACAAAGTGACTTCAATTGCTCCTGGCATTGTCCAAAGTGCTTTCATCTCACCCGTCTTGCGGTTATAGAGATACAGTCCTCGATCGCCTGGGTGTGTTTCGTTTGTTATTAGGTAAAAAAGATCTTCTGAGGAAGTAGAGATTAGCTCGCGAATTTCAAATTCACCCTTGGTCCACGTTTTTTCCTTTTTGCTATCGATGAGCACAGAGTATAAGTGGGAGAATCCCGACTTTTCTGATTGAAAATAAATTTCATTTTCACCGATAAAACCAAGTGTTCCGGGCACATAATCCCACATTTCAATTCCCGGTCCGCCAATCCATGCCTCGTCGTGTTGATGGTTCAGCTCGGTAGCTTTATGATTCTCCACATCGTAGTATACCAGCCATCTGTCTTTGTTGTCACAAGAGCGAATATCAAACACAGCCTTTCCTTCTTTTGAGAAAATGGGAGCTTGAATGACAGTTAGTCTTTCATCGGGGTAAAACTCCAATGAATCTCCGTATTCTTTGAGGTAGGAGGGACGTTTTTGAAAGTCAGTTAACAATTTGAGCGACACTTGTGTTAATTCTCCGTTTTCAGTGTTGTAGTGGAAGAGTTTCATGAAGGGCTCAGGTTGACCAACTTTGGGTCTCGCTTTTTTTGCTGTGGTTTGTCCGTTGTCGTTTACAAACTCCGCATAATCGGTGTAAAGAGGTTTGGTTTTGGTGGCGATACAAACATATACGTCTTTGCCATTGGGACTGATACTTAGGTGTTGAATGCTGTTTTTTCCAAAGTAGAGAGGCTTTGGTCTCCAGTTAAGTTCTTTACGCTGCTTGTCGAAGGCTTCTTCTGCTTTTTGTTCTTGGATAAATTGGAAAAGCTCTTCTTGTTGTTTGCTCAGGTAGTTTTCGGAAACTCGATCCAGTTTTTCGTCCTCTAATTCAAAATTGGTTAGTTGCTTGAGTTGGCCATCCTTTACATTGAGTTCAAAAAGGTTATCTCCCAAGCGCAGAGCTAGCTTTCCTTCTTCTTGGTATCGTGTAAAATCGCGCACCCGTTCTGGGCCGGCCCATACGATGCGGATTTCATCTTTTGCTTTGTTGTATGAAAACAAGATTCCTTGTTCGATGAAGTATTGATTTGGATATGCAGCTTGAGATCGATCGAAAAAAAGCAAACCTCCTTGATCCTTCGGGCTCACTTCTTCAATTTTGCCCGTACCAAGATCGTAGCTGTGCCACGTTGGTTTTACTTGCATGTTTGGGTTCCACTGAAACAATATTTTCTTGCCGCTAGCGTGCCACCTTACGTTTTCTGGCCAGTAGCCCATGAAGTCTTTTCCCTTCATTATTTCGGATAACTCAAATTGGGTTTGAGCGATAACAGAAGCAGTTGAAAATAAAATGGTGAGACTCAAAATGATGTTGCGCATAGAATGAAGTTTGGACGAATTTACAATTTCTAAGCACAAAAAAAGGGAGGTTACAACCTCCCTTGAATTCGCTTAACAGCTTTTTAGAAATGATACAAGATTCGGATTGCACCTCCTAAGTTGTCTGTATTCCAAATAAATGAACTAGATTTTCCTGTTTCTGTTGTTACTTCATAAACTGAATTGGCTGTTCCAGATGGTGGATTAGGACCGTAAAATTGATTCACAGTTTGTCCTCCTGCAGTTGAAGCAAAAGTCAATCCCCAACCGAATTCACCTCCGATAGAAAGCTTTGGAAGAACAAAGTACTCCACTCCCACGAAAGGACGAACCCCTACACCGAAGGTAGCCCCAGACTTGCTTGAAAGCATGCGGCCATTCGTTACGTATCCGTCAGCAATATTGGCAGAGTCAAGCTCCAAACCGTACTCATTCTTCATATTTGGGGCAGCTGCACCAAATGTTAAAGTAAGGTCGGCACCATAGTAACCTTGCAAGCGATTGTGACCTCTTCTTTTCTCAAAACCTCCACTCAAGTAGAAGGCAAATCCAGATGATGTTGATTTGTCTTCGATGTACGAAGGAGTAACAGTTGTAGTGTTCGTATCGATCAAGGTTCTGCTCGAGTTCGAAAACGTAGTAATGCGGAAACTTCCTCTGTAGGCCATGTCCGGGTTGATGAAGTACTTTCCGTAAATCGCATTGTTATTGACGAACGATACCCCAACACTGTTGTTTAATGTACCGTTGAACATGTTGCCGATGTAGTTTAAAAACGGAGCAGCGTTCATTCCCAGTACCCAATCTCCTGCTTCAGGAGTGATAGTTAGACCATTTTTATTGGTCATTGGAGTTGTTTGAGCAAACGACATTGATCCCATGCCCAACAACATTGCGGCGAAGAATAACTTTCTTTTCATAAAAAAATTTATTGGTTATCGGTTAGTAAAATTAGCAGATTCGTCGACCTACACAAGTTTTGATGTGAACCGTTGCCTGTTCATAACCTTGCAAATAGTGGTCTTTTTCCGTAAAAAGTCAGATACTTAAGAACTTACAAAATCAAAAAAAATGAAACGGGAATCAGGTAAAGTATCGGAGATGATTAGGAATTGAAATAAATACAGTATCTTTGCACTCTCAAAATCATTATTAACCGGAGTTTCGTACTCCAATGAATGACAATTAAATGGCAACACGTATTAGATTGCAAAGACACGGTAAGAAAGGAAAAGCTTTCTTCCACGTAGTAGCGGCGGATTCTCGCGCTAAAAGAGATGGTAAATTCATCGAAAAATTGGGTGTTTACAACCCGAACACAAACCCAGCAACAATTGATTTGAACTTTGAGCGCACTTTGCACTGGGTTCAGGTTGGTGCTGAAATGTCAGATACAGCACGTGCAATTCTTTCTTACAAAGGAATTTTGTTCAAGAATCACTTGTTGAAAGGTGTAGCGAAAGGAGCTTTCACTTTGGAGCAAGCTGAGGAGAAGTTCAACGCATGGTTGGATCAAAAAGCTGGAATTATCACGAAAAAAGTAGAAGGTTTGGAAAAAGCTTCTGCAACTGATAAAGCAGCTCGTTTGAAAGCTGAAGCAGACGTTAACGAAGCGCGTGCAAAAGCAATCGAAGAGAAAAATACTCCTGCAGTAGAGGAGGAAGCATCTGAGGAAGTAGAAGGAGAAGTAGCAGCAGAAGAGGCTACAGAAGAAACTCCAGCTGCTGAAGGTGAAGAGCCAACTGCTGAGTAAAAAATGACATGAAGAAAACAGATTGTTTTCAACTAGGTTATATTGCGAAACTTCACGGATTTAAAGGTGAAGTTTCGCTATTTATGGACGTGACTGATCCGTCCAAATATGCGTCTCTCGATGCTTTATTCATTGAAATTGATCAGCAACTCATTCCTTTTTTTGTAGAACGTATCAAGCTTAAAAACAAGGGCTTTGCAGCCTTGAAGTTAGAAGGTGTAGATACAGAAGAAGAGGCTCGTCGCATTTTGCGCAAGTCGGTTTTCTTGCCCAATACCTTGCTTGAGGATTTGGACGACAAGCACTTTTACGACCACGAAATTGTGGGCTTTGAAGTGATTGATGCCGAGTATGGATCGGTAGGAGAGGCGGAGGACGTTATAGAATTGGGGCCGAATGTGCTTCTTCAAGTAAATGCAAAAGGACAGGAAATTCTCATTCCCTTGATTCCAGGTTTAGTTCAAAAAGTAGATCGCGCAAATAAGAAACTTCACGTGGAAGCGCCAGAAGGTCTGTTGAGCTTGTATCTCTAATGTCTGTTTTTCGATTCAAACATTTTTCCTTGCATCAAAAAAATGCTATCCTGAAAGTGGGTACGGATGCGCTAGTTTTGGCTGCCTTGGTAAAAGCGAACAACCCAAAAACTTTATTGGATGTCGGTGCCGGAACTGGAGTGGTTGGTTTGTTATGCTTGCAACAGTTCAAGGAGGCAACAGGCGATTTCATCGAAATGCAAGGAGCATACAAGGCTGATTTTCTTAAAACGGTTGACCAAGCACTTTTCGCTCAAAGAACCCATTTCATTCAGCAGGACTTTCTGTCCTTTCAAACTGATAAGCAATACGATTTGATTGTTTCCAATCCGCCGTATTACACAAATACACTACTCGGTGCAAACGATGCATTAAACACTGCGAAACATCTCCAAGACTTGACTCTGGCTCAACTTTTGACCAAAACCCAGGCATTGCTTTCGGAGCGAGGCACCTTTTACTTCATATGGCCATCTGAAACAGAAGAGGCATTAATGGCTGAAATAGCCAAAAGCAAAATGCACCTGGTGCAAAAGACCATCGTTTACGGAAAACCTAATCGTCCAGTTCGACTGGTTTTAGGTCTGAAGAAAGCTACAGAGCTCTTGCGAGAAGATACTTTCTTGATCCGCGGAAACAATAACCAGTACTCCGATCAATACAAAGAAGCTACGCGTGAATTTCACGGCGTCTCCCTATAACGATTGAAATTTTTGTAAAATTTCTTTTTGAATCTCTACACCCTTATTGGAATTGTACCATTGCTGCAATTCTACCTTCTTTTTTTCTTGAGGTATTTCTAGATCCTTGTTTTTGAGGTGGATTGCCGTAGCAGATGAAGGTCGTGGTCCCCAATGGAAAAGATCTTCTCCATGAGCGTTTCTCACGATTAATACAGGGATACTCTTACTTCCGTTGGTTAGGTATTGCTCAATTTGAGAATCTGAATCTCTCAATTGAATTTCCAATTGAATCAACGGGTTCTGTTGGGCCATTAGTTGAATGAAAGGAACAACTTGAGCTGCATCTCCACACCAAGGCTCGGTGATCAAAACCCACTTTTGGGTTTCTTGGATGCCTTTTAAAAACGCGATTGTTTCAGGCAATAATTCCCCTTTTTTTATCCATCTTTCTTGTCTCGATTTATTGAGAATGGTATAGGCATTCAAGGCGTCTGTGTAGTGGAGGTTGGTCGTGTTTCCTTCCTTGATTTGTTCGAAAAGGTCGTTGTATTCTTGGTAATTCATGCTTTATTTTTCCTGTGTGCAAATTTGGCAACAAAAAAGGGGAAGCTATGTCCCCCTCTTCGTTAATTATTAGATTCCTATTATTGACCTTTCCCCACCAAATGAAGTTCCTTGGTGAGTATTCCTCCATCGTGATCTTTTTCTACCGTGAGTGTAAGATGCAAACCGGTCGTGTTTTCGAGATTGTTTACCCAATGACCGTGAATGTTATAGGTATTTGCATGATCGTGTTCGCCTGTTTCAAAAAGCACGCTATCGGTCATCATGTTTTTTAATACCAATTGGTAACCGTGCAATTCTTGTGTTCCTACAACCGATCCATTGATGTGCAATTCAGCGCCATACTCTAGTGTGTCGTTGGATGCATTGGTCGAAAGTTGAATTGTAACTTCGTTTTCGGAGTGTGAATTATCCATTTTGTGTTTGTTTTCTTCCTTTCTACATGCGGTTGAAACGAGCAACAAAAGTGCGAAGATGGATAAAGTGTATGTATTGATTTTCATTTTGATTTTTTTTGAATGAGTTGAATATACTGTATTTGAATACTAGGGTAGAGGTGTACATTCCCTTCACCTAGATTTTGATAAATGGGTAATCCAGATTGGATTTTAAACATGGTTTTATTGAGGAGAACCATTACGCTTGGTTCGAGCGTTAAATAATCACCGTGATTATTGGTGACAAGTTCCGCGCTATTCCTTTGTCGGTCGGTCATCAATAAGGTATACTGAACATTTGCACCGAAGAAAAAACGCATCTTGGAGGTGTTCAGGATGTGATTCCAACCCAAGGAATTGGAAAAGCTATCCCCAAAGCGGAAACCATTGGAATTGTAATTGCGATAGAGGTAATTCACCTCGAATTGTAACAATTTAGACCTTCCGTTATAAATGGCTTGCAGACTCGAAGGGTAATCCCACGACCCACTTCCGGGGTAAAGGTTTTGAACACTCGTGTTGCGATCTTTCCAAGTACCCGTAGGGGCTTTTATCCCAGTGGCAGCTCTCACGACCAGTTGTTTTACGCTATCGCTTTTTTGATAGAGGACGAGTTGAACTTGAGCGCTAAGATCTCCAAGACCGTTCACGGCGGTGAGCGATCCATTTTCCGAAGATTCTTTGTGCCAAAAAGGAATATTTCCCAAAAGGGACCACCTGTTGGTCCATTGATATTTTCCCTGCAAACTGGCAGAGAAGAATCGCTGACTGCTTTGATACGAGTGACTGAAAATGCTAGCTGGATGTATGGAGGAGGTCTGAAGGTAGTTGGTTTGCAACCCGATAAAATGAAATCCATGAGTTGAAACATTTCCCAAACTTATTGGGCCAACAGCGCATCCACAAACATCACAGGCATGTGCATTCATTCCACCCAAAAGCAGAGCGACTAAAATGTATTTATGCATGTTGATATGTATGAATTAGAAACTATATGTTCTAAACCATACAAGGCGGGTGAAAAGTGGACTCAAGATCCTCGTGAATGAGTTGGTAGGCCCTTAAATCGAATAGTTCGTCTGTTGAAATGGGATCAATGTATCGGTTCGGAT
Source organism: Crocinitomicaceae bacterium (assembly GCA_025210175.1). Classification (GTDB taxonomy): domain Bacteria; phylum Bacteroidota; class Bacteroidia; order Flavobacteriales_D; family Crocinitomicaceae; genus UBA2040. Next base: position 12,649 of record JAOASF010000071.1, read on the forward strand.
CTACTTGAATACAACAAAGGTAATCCGCTGTTTTCCATAGGTCTACATTGATTGTTTTGGAGATTGGGGTGGTTTTTTCTTCTTGAAGGTTCAATTGTTTGGCCAAATAACAGCGACCATTACAGTTCATTTCCGGCAGAGATTTGTTTTCACATTTCTCTGCCGTCAATACTGTTTTATTTTGGGTATAATATATTTCCCAAGAAGAGGAATAAAGCGATTTTACCAGCAATAAGGATACTGCCAGAATGAATAAAAGGTATCGCTTTAAGGAGTCCAATTGAGTTTAGTACAAGCTTGGATACGCGGCAGGATCTGCTTCGTGCATAATGTTGTATGCCGCCTCAATGATATCGTCGATGTTTGGCTTCGAGAAGTAATCGCCGTCTGTTCCGTATGGAGGACGGTGGTCTTTCGCTGTTAAACAAACAGGTGCTGAATCCAAATGGTAGTATCCATTTTGTTTCGTCATAATTTGATCCAACATATAAGCCGTAGCCCCTGAGCTAACATCTTCGTCTACTAACAACAAACGATTCGTTTTTGAAAGGCTTTCACCGATCATACCGTTGATATCGAATGGAAGTAGGGTTTGTGCATCGATTAATTCAACAGAAACCCCCAACTGCTCCAATTGCTGAACCGCAACTTCGCAAAGGTTGAAAGTAGAACCATAAGAAACCAAAGTCAAATCTTTTCCTTCTTTTACTACCTCAGGAACTCCCAATGGAATGCGGAATTCACCGATATTACTAGGGCGCTTTTCTTTGGATCTGTATCCGTTCAATGGCTCGATTACCAAGGCTGGTTCGTCAGCAGCCATCAAAGTGTTATAGAAACCAGCAGCTTTGGTCATGTTGCGAGGAACACAAACGTGAACACCTCTCAATGAGTTCAAAATCATTCCCATCGGTGATCCACTGTGCCAAATACCTTCCAAACGGTGACCTCTTGTCGATACAATCAATGGAGCTTTCTGTCCACCACGCGTACGGTATTGAACCGTTGCCAAGTCGTCGGACATGATTTGTATACCGTACAACAAATAATCCAAGTATTGAATTTCTGCAATAGGACGCAAACCGCGCATTGCCATACCGATACCTTGACCGATAATGGTGCATTCGCGAATTCCTGTATCCGAAACTCTCAAATCACCGAATTCTTCCTGCATTCCTTCCAAGGACTGGTTCACTCCACCGATTTTTCCAGCGTCTTCTCCGAAAACCAAGGCCTCCGGGTGCTTGATGAAAATTTCACGATAGTTGTCCCGAAGAATGATACGTCCGTCTTCCATTGGAGCATCTTCGGCGTATTCAGGAGCAATAGGTTCAACGCTCAATGCACTCTTTGCACTTTGAGAAGTCAAATAACTACTGTAGCGATCAAAATTTTTGTCGATTTGAGTTTGAATGTAAGTGGCAAGAGTCGCTTTTGCAGGATTGTTTTCCGTGCGAATCATGCGCAAGACTTTGCGGCACACGGCCAAAATATCTTTGCGAATTGGATCCATCGCTTTTTGCAAAGCTTCAATTTCCTTTTCGATGAAAACCTTGTTTTCACTATTTGCTGCTACGTTTGCAAGTACACCCAAAGCTTCTGAAAGCTCCGTTTTTATATCGGCATTGATTTCTTTCCACGCTTCATTTTTCCAATTTCGAACCGAAGTTTTCGCTTCTTTTTGGATGGCTTCTAATTCTTCGGCTGTAGCTAGTTTTTCACCATCTACTTCATACGAAAGAATCCACTCTTTGAATTTGTTGATACAGTCAAATTCTGTTTCCCATTTCAAACGTTCCTCTGATTTGTAACGTTCGTGTGATCCTGAAGTAGAGTGACCTTGCGGTTGGTTTACTTCTTTGACGTGTACCAAAACAGGAATTTGCTCCGTACGAGCCAGTTCAACTGCTTTTTCATAGGTTTGAACCAAGTGAGCATAATCCCAACCTTTCGTTACGAAAATCTCATATCCTGGCTTGTCTTCTGTTCTTTGCATTCCTGATAAAGCCTCAGAAATACT